>JALVXW010000342.1:18474-21658 GCA_027038155.1 Sulfurovum sp. | reverse complement strand
AGCAGGTCGCAAAATCAAGAAGAGCATAGCAATCGCCCTAACCCAAACAGAAAACCAAGCCCCAACCGTAAACCAAACAATTCTCCACAAGAAGCAAATGGGAATGTGCAAGACCGTCCAACGCCTAACGGGAATAAAAAACCAAATAACAACCAAAACAGAAACAGAAACAATCATAGCCAAAACCGTAATACTGGAAACAATAACCAAAATAGAAAACCAAACCATAATAAACAGGGAAACAAATCAAACAGCAGCCAAAATCGTAATGGCGGAAACAATAAGAATCGTAACAAACGCAAAAATACAACCACAGTCAATGAGACTATGAGAAAATACCTTGAAATCAATGAAAAAGTAAAAGACGCAACCATGCATCCGTGGAAGCAGATAGATATAAACGCTAAGGGTAAAATACGATTTACACCTCTAGGGGGTCTTGGTGAAATTGGTGGGAATATGGCAGTGCTTGAGACAGAGACTACCGCTATTATCATTGATGTAGGTATGAGTTTCCCTGACGAGACGATGCATGGGGTAGATATTTTGGTACCTGATTTCTCCTACTTGCATACACTTAAAAAAGAGAAAGATGTCTATATTGTCATTACACATGGTCACGAAGACCACATTGGCGCAATGCCCTACCTCTTTAAAGAGCTTCAGTTTCCTGTCTATGCTACCCCGCTGGCACTTGCCATGATAGAGAACAAATTTAATGAGCATGGGCTCTCTGCACACACAAAATACTTTAACTATGTGACACTCAGAAAGCAACATCAACTAGGTGATATGAAAATAGAGTGGATGCACAATACCCACTCTATTATTGATGCATGCTCCCTTGCCATTGAGACTCCAGCGGGAACACTTATACATACAGCTGACTTCAAGATAGACCATACTCCTGTAGATGACTACACTATGGATTTGCAACGCCTAGCTTACTATGGCTCAAAAGGGGTTCTTTGTCTATTTTCTGACTCTACAAACTCTCACAATCCAGGATTTACAAAGTCTGAAAAAGTAGTAGGCAAAACCTTTGACAGCCTCTTTGACCTTGCAAAAGGAAGAGTTATTATGTCAACATTCTCATCCAATGTTCACCGTATTTTCCAAGCAATGGAGAGAGGTGTGAAATATGGTAGAAAAATCTGCGTTATCGGACGCTCCATGGAGCGAAACGTTGAAACCAACCGTGCACTGGGCTTTGTGGACATTGAAGACAGACACTTTATTGAGGTGCATGAAGTACCCAAATATGCTGATCATGAAGTACTTATTGTTACCACTGGCTCTCAGGGCGAGACCATGGCTGCACTCAATCGCATGGCAACAGACGAGCATAGACACATCAAACTTAAACCTTCAGATACGGTCATTATCTCTGCCTCTGCCATTCCGGGGAATGAAGCTTCAGTTTCAGGGCTTATGAACAAGCTTATAAAAGCAGGATGTACGGTACGGTACAAAGAGTTTGGAGACATTCATGTCTCTGGTCACGCAGCACAAGAGGAGCAAAAACTAATTCTTAGACTCGTTCAGCCTAAATTCTTTTTACCTGTACATGGAGAGTATAATCACATTGCCAAACATGCCAAAACTGCTGTAGAGTGTGGTGTAGATGAGAGAAATATCCTACTTATGAGTGACGGGGATCAAGTAGAGATCACACCAAAGTATCTCAAGAAAGTAAAAACAGTCAAGACAGGCAAAACATACATTGACAACCAAAACAATATGACAATTGAGAATGATGTGGTGCTTGACAGACAAAAACTTGCTGAAGATGGTATTATTAATGTTGTTGCACAAATTTCTCAAAGTAACCAAAAGGTTATAGGCAAACCTGTTATTACTACCCATGGACTCGTTGCAGAAAAAGAGAGTAAAAAATTCCAAAAAGAGATTGAATTACTCATAGAAACCCTCTTGCTCAATATGAAACCAGAAGCACTAAAAAATCACAAGGATGTAGAGAATGATATACGAAACAGTATTAGAAAACATGTAATTCGTACGAAAAAAAGATATCCACTTATCATTCCTACTACCTTTATTGTTTAGTTTTCTACACTTATGCTTTCTGCTCCACAAGGTCAGGAAGCGTTTTATTTTCTCTCCCCATCCCATTTTTGACACCTAAGAAATTTTATGTATAATACATTAAAGGGTTTTTAAACAACTCTAATCCAAAAAAGGAAAAGGAAACAGAATGAAAAAAATTTGGCCTTGGCTACTTTTATTGTTACTGCTCATTATCTTTTGCGTGTGGTCCAAAAAAGATAGCATACATACAAATTTAAATATGCACAATCAAAGTGTAGCATCTGTGCCTACTGTGGCAAAAGAACACTATGTTGAGTATGTCATTCAACAAAAAAACGACACAGACTATACACTCAATGGCAACTTTACCAATACTCAACAACAGTCTCTTATGGCGGATAGATTTGCAGATGCAAACAAAAAATTGGTGATAGACAAAACAACAACCAATGAAACCCTAAAAGATATAGGTATTATTGCATTGACCAATAAAATTCTTCCTCATTTTATAAAGACATACAAAGAGGGAAGAATTACCTACAGCAATCAAAAGTTGACTATTGATGGTATTGCCACAAGCTATGAAGCACAGCATCAAATGCAGGCTTTATTAAGTGGTTCTACTATCGCTTCACAAGACAACTCAACTGTTGTGATAAAAACAACACCTATTACATACCATATAAGCAAAAACCAAAAGGGTATTCATGCCGTTGGTACGTTTGGGAACAATGCTCAAATCTCTAGTATCATGCGACACCTAGAGAAAGAGGCAACAACTGATTTTGAAATAGAAGCACATAAAATAGATAAGCACTCTCTATCTGTGGTAGAAAACTTCTTGCCATTTTTCTTGAAAAAATATACTACAGGAGAGATTGATTATAGTGACGAAAAACTTACTATATCTGGAAATGTTCATTCAAAAGATGAGCTAGAAAAGGCTAAGCAACTTCTTGACAACACAGATATTGCAGTTATCAACAATACCCAAATCGATCCAGAGATTTTAGCCAAAGAAAAAACCACCGCAGAGAAAGCTAGACTTGAAGCAGAAGCCAAAAGAAAGGCCGAAGAGGAGGCAAAAAGAAAGGCTGAAGAAGAAGCCAAAAGAAAAGCTGAAGCGGAGAGGCTT
>JALVXW010000342.1:0-18374 GCA_027038155.1 Sulfurovum sp. | reverse complement strand
TTTAGCCAAAGAAAAAACCACCGCAGAGAAAGCTAGACTTGAAGCAGAAGCCAAAAGAAAGGCCGAAGAGGAGGCAAAAAGAAAGGCTGAAGAAGAAGCCAAAAGAAAAGCTGAAGCGGAGAGGCTTACTGCTCTTGAAGCACAACGTAAAGCGGAAGAGGAAGCGAGAAGAAAGGTCGAAGAGGAGGCAAAAAGAAAGGCTGAAGCGGAGGCAAAAAGAAAAGCTGAAGCGGAGAGGCTTGCTGCTCTTGAAGTACAACGTAGAGCGGAAGAGATTCGATTAGCCAAAGAGAAAGAGCTAAAAGAGAGGATTATTAATCTACTTAAAGTAGAAAATATAGAGTTTAATCTTAATAAAAGTTCACTTACCGCAAAAGGGCAAGCAACAGTAGACAAGTTGGCAAACATATTGCGTGAGTATACCACTATTCGTATCGAGATAGCTGGACATACCGACTCTGACGGTAGCGAAGCATACAATCTAAAACTCTCTCAATCAAGAGTTGATACTGTAAAAAAAGAGTTAATCTCTAAACACATTGAAGCATCTCGACTTGTCGCAAAAGGCTATGGAGAAACCAAACCTCTCGTACCCAATACAACACGTGCCAACAAAGCAAGAAATCGTCGTGTTGAAATCAATATTTTAGGAGAATAATTATGTTAGAAATTGCATCACAAATGATCGTATGTTTACTATTAGCTGCCCTTTTAGGGTTTATTATTGGTTATCTTTTTGGTAAAATGACCTGTTCGCACAATGATTGTGGGCATGAAGATGAAGCCCACACAGAACATGCAGACGAACCACAAAGCATAGCGGAAACACCTCAGACAGTAGTGGCAGAAGAGGCTTCTATCAGTAAAGCTCCTTTAACCCTCTCTGAGCCTCGCAATGGAGAAAAAGACAACCTTACACGCATCAAAGGTATTGGTATAAAAATTGAAGAGACACTTAACGGTATTGGAATTTACCACTTTGACCAAATTGCAAATTGGACAGAAGAGAATATAGCTTGGGCAGACAGTACATTGGGCTTCCCTGGTCGTGCAAAACGAGAAAAATGGGTAGAGCAGGCCAAGGCTCTTGCTTCAGGAGAAGAGACAGAGTTCTCTAAACGTGTAGATGCAGGAAAAGTTGCTACAAGTAAACAATCTTAACTTTACAAAAGGTGTGCATATGATGCATGCCTTTAACCCAAATGATGCAATAGACCATCATTGGGGTTTAAACACTTCAAATATGCTATACTTTCTAAAATTATAATAAAGTACACAGTATGAGACTCAATAAATACATAGCACACAATACCAAATATTCACGTCGTGAGGCAGATGCACTCATAGAAGCAGGTGAAGTAACACTTAACAAAAAGCCACTCAAAACGTTTGGTTATGAGGTACAAGAGGATGACCGTATTTTTGTCAAAGGAAGAGCTGTCAAAGTAACCTCAGAGCTTACTGTTGTCGTTTACAACAAACCCAAAGGGGTACTTGTGACCAAAAAAGATGACAGAGGTCGTGCAACCATCTATCATAAGCTACCAGGCAAATATAGACACTTTACCCCCATAGGAAGGCTGGACTATGCTTCGGAGGGACTGTTGCTTCTTACAGACAATATCGAAGTAGCAACAGCACTGATGGAGAGTGGATTGGAGAGAACCTACAACCTCAAGATAGACAAACCAGTCACATCTGAAATGATAGATGCCATGAAAGAGGGTCTGGTATTGGATGATGCCAGAGCAGGAGCACATGAAAAGTCTAAGATTTACGCTATGGAGTTTGCCCCTTTTGCACATTTTGAGATACGCAATGAGGGAAAAAACTTTACCAAACTGCGTGTGACTATCACAGAGGGGAAAAATAGAGAACTCAGACGTTTCTTTGCACACTTTGATGCCAAGGTACTTGATTTAAAACGTGTTGCCTTTGGAGGGATAGAACTCAATAACTTGCCTGAAAACAAAACACGCTATTTTACACGTCGCGAATACGATGATCTCCATAAATTTATGAAACGTTGGCGTACCAATAAAATAGCTGCTGTTAAAAATGAAACCCATGCCAAAAAACAGGAAGAGGCACACAAAAAAGAGAAAACAAAAAAACAGATATACAAAGATTAAGTATGGTAAATCTTGCACTCAAATATCGTCCCAAAACACTTGATGAGCTTATAGGACAACCTCATCTCCTAGAAAAAAATGCCACTCTACGTACACTCATAGAGAACCGTGCCCTGCCCCATACCTTTTTTTATGGTCCTCCAGGGTGTGGCAAGACCACCCTTGCTAGAGTCATAGCAAACCAACTCAAACACCCTTTTTATGAGATGAATGCAACCACATTAAAAATAGAAGATTTACGTAAAATATTTAAAGAGTACACCAACGCCTTAGAAAGACCTCTTGTCTTTATAGATGAGGTTCACAGGCTTAGCAAAAACCAACAAGAGGTACTGCTTCCTTTTATGGAAAACCATGTTGCACTTATCATAGGAGCCTCTACAGAAAACCCCTACTATTCACTTACTGCGGCCATGCGTTCACGCTCACATCTTTTTGAGCTAACAAGCATCTCGGAAGAGGCAATGTTTGCCTATCTTGAAAAGATACTGCTTCTTGAAAAGATAGAGATAAAAGAGGATGCAAAAGCGTATTTGGTTTTCTCTTCAGGAGGAGATGTACGTGCAATGCTCAATCTCTTAGAGAGTGCATCTGCTATTACTTCACCTATTACATTAGAAACACTCAAACAGATACGTCCTCACGCCATGCAAGCGGGAAGTTCTGAGAGCGAAAGCCACTACGAGCTTACCTCTGCAATGATAAAAAGCATACGCGGCTCAGATATTGATGCAAGCATCTATTACCTCGCACGACTTATTGAGGGAGGAGAGCCTGCTGAGTTTATTGCCAGACGTTTAGCTATCTTAGCCAGTGAAGATGTAGGCAATGCCAATCCCCCTGCTCTTAATTTGGCTGCCTCCACACTGGCTATTGTAAAGCATATAGGCTACCCAGAAGCGAGAATAAGCCTTTCTCAACTGGTTATCTACCTCGCCTCTTCCCCAAAGTCAAACAGTGCTTATATGGCTATCAATACGGCGTTAAAGGCTATTAAAGAGGGTGAAATATACCCTATTCCTTCACATATTAAAACACATGCCAAAAAATACCAGTATCCACATGATTTTAATGGCTGGGTAAAACAGTCGTATCTTACCAAACCTATGCACTTTTATGAGACAAAACAGATAGGATTTGAGAAACAACTTTTTCAGTGGCATGAGAAGATAACACATTTTTAACACATTTCTATGCTATACTACAAAAAAATATTAAGGATTAAACCCATGAAAAGAAAATTATCTATAGGAGTGCTCTCTTCTCTTTTTGCTCTTTTGTTTTTGAGCGGATGCGCAGGAGAGAGTCCGCAAAGCGGTACACAAGTAGGTGCCACATCAGGAGCACTGCTTGGTGCTGTTGTAGGATACAACACCACGGGTCATCATAAAGGGCAACGTGCCGCCATAGGAGCTCTTTTGGGTGCTGCCGCAGGTGGAGCGATAGGAAACGAAATTGATAACACAACAGAGCCCCGTGCAACAACTGGCGGATGGCAATAAGGAGACCATAATGAAACTACACCATACTCTCATAACATCAACTGTAGCTCTATTTATGCTGGCTGGATGTTACAATCAGCCAGGACTTGTAGAGGACAACACCTATAATCGTACAAAAACAGGTATTGCAACAGGAGCACTTGCAGGAGCACTTCTTGGATACAACACAAAAGGGCATCACAAAGGCAGAAGAGCCCTTATCGGTGGTCTTTTGGGTGCTACCGCGGGTGGGGCTATAGGGTATAGCTTAGATGAACAAGCCAATGCTGTAGCACGTGCATTGGGCACAGGGGTCAACAATGACCCCCTTGCCACACTGGATCCAAACAATACGCTTCTTGTGTCTAAAACACCTACCTATGTTAAAATTATGTTTAGAGACCCAATGATGTTTGCTAGCGATTCTGCCTATTTGCAGGGGAGTGCCAAACACAAAGTAAATAGACTTGCACAACTTTTACGTCAATATCCTCAAAGTGTTGTTGGCGTAGCAGGTTTTACAGATAATACAGGAGGCTATGCCTACAACAAAAGTTTATCAGAAAGAAGGGCACGTACTGTAGCCAATATTTTGGCAGTCAGTAGATACCCTAAAATAAAAGGATGTGCCTATGCAAAAGCTATCGCACCAAATAATTCGGCACGAAATAAAGCACTCAACCGTCGTGTAGAGGTCTATCTCTATGCAGATGCTCACTATATGTCAGACCCTTGTCAATAATCTATTTGAGTAGGCCCAGTTTTATCTTTGCCTGCTTAACACTCATTGCACCAGATACCACACCATCTTCTACTTCAGCAACCAATTTCAATAATTTATCTTGCAGCCCCTTGCCAACAATGCGATCTCTGATAAAAAATCGCATCTCTTCAAAATTGGGAAATAATTTTATAAATTCATCTTTCAACTCAGAGTGATTCCATACCTCAATTTGCATAGCATCTGAAGCCTCTGATACATCTATCACTGCTTGCCCTACACTGTCAACCGTTTTATATTTTGCATATTTTGCAGCTTGTTGTTGACTATATTGATACGCCTTATCATCCTCTTTTTGAAGATCTCCAACAAATGTTGTAACCACATATAAAAATGCTATACCAATAACCAAAAAGACAAAAAAACTTTTATCCATTACTTTACCCCCGTCTCAATATAATCCCAAATTATGCAATAGAAATTACCAAACCAGCAAAAGTCATTGCACCGTGGGCATTTACAAATAATCATCGATTAACTTAAGGGTTAACCTTCAATTCTTTGCAAACACCCGCACTGCAAGCACTATCACTAATTTTGGCAATCCTATTCATCATTTGGGATAATAAAAAGTATACAATAATTTGACCCATAGATTAGCCCTTAAAAGATTTTTTATTGTATACTATACAAATAATACACACAAGGTAAGATTTTATGAAACAATTTACTTTACTACTTTTTGCACTACTTGCAATAGGCTGTAGCTCACCTAATTTTACAGGAAAAACTATAAAAAAAACATATTTTACTGGAGGGCAGCTGCATACTGAATTTATTTTAGATGACAATACGGGACAAAATGGTCTTCTAAAAACCTATGGATATGATGGAGAATTAACCTCCACTGTGCCTATCCATCATGGAGTAAAAGATGGTATTGAGACAGGCTTTGACAACAAAGGTCGCGTAATTTGGAAATATACCTATATTAATGGCAAAAAAGAGGGTAAACAGTATGTTTACTATCCCAATGGAGATGTCATGATTAGTTACACATGTGTAGGTGATGTCAAACATGGCGTAGCAAAAACATTCAATAAAGATGGCTCAGTCAATGAAGAAGTGATGTTTGACCATGGTCGAATTATAAATTAATTTTTGATGCACACCTATGCTTCCCTCCTATACCCATATAGTCAATCCCAAGCTTAAACACATCTATTTGAGTTTTGACGATGAGGGGCAACTTGTTGTCAAATCGCCTAAAATCTCTCACGCTTCTATTGAAAAACTTCTTCTTAAAAAAGCTGCATGGATCACAAAATCAAAAGAGAAATATCTGAGAAAAAAGGGGAAAATATTACGCTTTTGTGGCAAAGAGAGACTCTACTACCTGGGCAAAGCTTATCCTATAGAGCTTGTTAAACATGAAAAAAAAGAGACCCAACTTCTTTTTGATGGCAACACTTTTATAGTGCATTATCATGCCTTTCATCCTCCACTTTTTCAAAAACATATTGACAACTTCTATAAAAAAACTGCCAAAGAGACCATTTTGCCCCTTGTAGAGAAGTGGGCACACATCATGCAGGTAGAGTTTTCGGCTGTTCATTTTAGAAAAACCAAACGTCAATGGGGAAGTTGTTCTAGTACCAATCGGCTAAGCTTCAACACCATGATGATGAAACTTCCTTTATCTGTGATAGAATATATCGTTGTACACGAGCTCACACACATCACACATAAGCATCACCAAAAAGCATTTTGGGATACAGTACACCACTATCTGCCTACATACAAAACAGAGATAGCTGAACTTAAAAAATATACTACCTATTAGGAGGAGAGATGGATTATTACCTCTTGGCTTTTTTATTGATTGTGCTTATTGGCTCTGTGCTGGTTTATATCTATTACCTTAAAGAGAAAAGAGAGGAGCTCAAAACTATTCATAGGGGCTTTTGCCCCGCTTGCAAACAAGAGGGTATTGAGCTCATCGATCAGCGTTCAAGTGGCTGTTCTGGTCCACAACTCCTTACTTTTGAATGCAGTGCCTGTGGCTACACCAATAGCTTTGCCGTAGATAACCCTAAAAGTTGCTGTGGTTCAGGAGGGTGTCATTAGCATGGGTATTATTTTTTTACTTTTGGGGTTTATTGTAAGTGTAATCGCCTACTACACGCATATCTCTTTTCTCTATTTTTTCTCGGCTTCTGTACTCTTTTTGGGTATCGTTTGGCTCTTTACAACAATGTTTTATGCGTTAAAAAAAGAGAGTAAAAGTGTGATGCTCTCGTTGCTACTTCTTGTCACTACCTTAGCTATTTATGGCTATCAGCGTTTTTGGTTTCACCACTTTGACCTCTTTATCTCTGATGCTTCAGATTACTATTTGGCAGGAATCAATGAGGTGATTCATGGTGGGGATTTGGGATTTTTTCTACCCCTTACTGCCAGCATTGCAGCCGTAGGTTTTGTACTCTTTGGACAGACCTACGCCGCTGTGATAATGGTGCTACTCTATAGTGCAACGATACCGATACTCTACTTATTATTAAGAAAATTCTCTTTCTCTCTATGGGTTAGTCTAGCCATGGTGCTTCTCTTTCTCTCTTTGCCTTTAGATATTTGGTTCTCTAAAAGCATGTTTTCTGAACCCATTTGGCAGTTAGAGTTGCTTATATTTATCTTTCTTGCTACGCAACTTTTGCAAAACAAAACACCAAACAAAATAGCTCTTCTGGGTCTTTATCTACTCATGATTGTTGCTCCTTTTACAAGGGGTGAAGCCTCTTTATTGTATGGCTTAGTCTTTTTTGTCTCCCTCTATCACTACTGGAGATACCAACAGTTAAACGTTGCACTGCTGATACTCTCAAGTATCGTTGCTTTAACACTTTCTATACACTACACTTTAGGTTTGCGTCCAACCTACCTGCTTACATGGCAGTACGCAAGGCTTATTCCACATGTGAGTGAAACCCTACTGATGGGCATTTTATATAGTCTATCTGCGTTGATGATAGTTGTTGTTTTTGTATTGCATCAGTTTAAAAATGTTTTTTCTTCCTTTAGGTTTCCCTTATGGAGTACACTCTTTTTACTCTTTTTAAAAGTCTCGGTAGCCTATCTCTATAGCATCAAAAAAGCAGCACTTGCACATACGCTACTTTTTAAACACGCTTTAGGATTTGGGCATTTTCTTCTACTCAATGAACTTAGTTTTGCCCTAGAGAACTTTGGGCTTCCCCTTACGATACTCATCGTTTTTGGGCTTGTTTTGCTCTATGTTCAAGCGTTTCAAGGAGAGAGAAATGCGTTACTCATTCTTGTATTTTATACGCTCCTTACACTCCCTTTTGTGATGCAAAGCGTACACCCCAAAGATGTCAATGAGATGTTTTTGTACTGGGGACGTTACTACTTCTCTGCACTGATGCTTGTACATTTTTTAGCCCTAGCCCTACTGCTTCAGAAGATACAACAGAGAATTTCAATCTATTTTCCTTCTATCAAACAAAGTGCGCTCTCTTTTGTTTTGACAGGAACCGTATTTATACTGTTTGCAAGCACCTCTACCCTCTACACCATTGTTACAAAAGAGTCTCATCTTGCCCACTCTCATAAACTGATACCTTGGATAAAAGAGCATATTCACCATGCCCCACTTACCATTCTTTACGACAGTACGATACACTATGACCTACACCACAACCGTAGCTATGATTTTAGAGAGCTTACCTACAGAAGTTTTCCTATGAGTGGCATTAAGGTGGCAACGTACCAAAAATCTCCTCCAGACAAGCTCAATAAAACACTCACACAGATGCAACAACACCAAAGTAGCTACCTTCTTTGTGTTGCCCAAAAACCTTGCCTACTTGATACTGCACGCTTTAAAGTACTTGGCAGTATTTCTCTACCTATCTCATGGAGAGAGCACTATGGGGTGCACAAGGAGGACGTAAACCATCACCACAATAGACTCGAAGCATCTGTTGTGCGTCACCTTAACCTAGAGGCAACACTCTATGCCATTAAAGAGCAGTTTGACTACAACAAAGAGATACTGCTTAGACACGATAGTGCCTTTTCAAAAAATCTGCTAAGCAAAGGGTGGTATATGCCACAAGATAGACAAGGAGCATGGTCTAAAACAAATCATCTGCAACTTAACATACCACATCTGCAAAAGAGTAGCCAAACTCACTCTCGTATTGCTCTAAAATATCTTCTTTTTAATGCCTCCAAAAAACATCCCAAAACGATGACTCTTTTGGCAAAAGGTCACGTACTTAAAAAGGTGACTCTCTACAAAACTATGCTAAAAACCCTTACTTTTCAAATCCCTAATAGCCTACTTGACAAAAATCAAGATAGCCTGTTGGTAGATATGGTTGTCTCCGACAACACAGAAAAAGCGAAACGCCATGGTGTCTATCTGAGGTCTATTACTATCTATCAATGACTCAGCAATAGCACAAAAAAGAGTATGCTACTCACAGCAAAGAGTAAAACTATCACTCCCAAAGCATACCTCAACCACGTATATTTTCCCAGATAAGATAGCCCCTTGGCAATAAAAAAAGCAATAAGTAAAAAAGAGGGGACATAGTAGCGAAAATCACTGTTGCATACAACGGGGTAGGTAAAAAGAAACTTCATAATAAGTATAAAATTGATAAGCAGTAAAGCAAAAAGAGACTTTTCAAAAAATGTTTGTCTATAGAGAAAAACAAGATACGTTACAAACCCTACAATGCTAAACAAACCAAAAAGAATGAGGGACTGCATGATAGGCTTTAATCCCTCAATATGCTCTATATAGCTACCGTAATTAAACTCTCCAAAGAGCAGAGTACCATACTGATAGGTAAGAAATGAGTAGCGTATATCATCTATGCCAAAAATATAGCTATAGGCACTCTGTATCAACTCTAGTAGATGAAAACTTGAAAAATAATCAAGCCCTAATGGGGTAATCATCTGTCCAGGAAATCTTGCACTACTATTGACAAAAAGATAGCTCTCTTCTATAGGAAGATAGGCTCTTAAAAGGGTAAACCCTAATAAAAATAACCCCACTATCCCAAAGATAAATATCTTTTTTTCTATCTCTTTTTCTCTCTCGGTACGGAGATAGAGAAGGATTAATAACATAAAGAGTAGCACCTCAAAAGAGAGTGTAGAGAGTTTGGTGATAAAGAGTAATGAGACCCCAATAAGTGTGCGATAGAAATAGTTTTCAAAAGCACTGTGATAACTTTTTGCCATATAAAAAAGCGTATAGGCACTCAGTGCCATGACCAGTACATCGTTGTTGATGCGTGCACTCATATAGATAAGCGATGGAGTAAAGGCGATAAACACTACAGCGACTGCTTGTACCCAAAGATTTGTTGTCAGTTGGGTAAAGAACCTGTATCCATAATAGAGAAAAACGATAGAACAAAAAAGTGCCATATAGCCCAAACCATACAGAGCCTCTGTATCGTTTGCTCCCAACATGCGTTCTAGGGTATAGAGACCTGCACTTAGAAGATAGTAAAGAGGTTGTTGTGGAAACTGTAGTCCTTTGCTCCCTAGTGGTAACTCCCAATGGCTCTGTATATACTTGATAAATGCGATATGCCCATGCCAATCGTGCTGAAAAGCACTAATGCCAAAATGATGAAAATAGAAAATACGTATTACCATACCTATAACCAACAAAGACCAAATACCATACACCCATTTGCTCTTTATCGTATAGGGTGTCTCTATTGTCAAGGGCTTCAAAAACTTTTTGGACTTTAGCCATGTTAGCCCCAACATCAAAAACCTAAATAGCCATAGATAAAAAGGCACACCCAACAAAAGAGACAAAATAGCACAATCTACATACGAGAGCTTTTGTTCTACCTGAAGCTTAAACCATGTGACCCCTTGTCGTAAAGAGAGGCGACAGGAGGTTTCTCCTCTTTTAAGTGGAAGGGTAACCTCTTCACTCTCTTTTTCAAACCATAATCTCTTGCGTAGAGGAAAATTTATGGTTGTTTTGCCACATACCAAAGCGTAAAGCTCATTTCTTTTAGCTCGTAAATGCAGTTTTGCATGTTGAGGAATTAAGGTATGCAAAGAGAAACTGTAGCCTCTAGGCATACCTCTATTGTGTGTACTATCTGTTAGAGAGATTTGTATCAAGAGATAATAGGCAATCCCTATACAAAATAAAACGATACTCCATGCGTATGTTTTAAGCCAGTGACGAAAAGACATCTTTTTTTCTCCCCTTTAGAAATTTTTATTGGCGGCCCGTAAGATACGTGTGTTAGAGGTTTCCTTTACACAATCTCTCTGTCTATAATAAAGCGTGGACGCCTTTTATTCTCTTGCAGCCCTCTTCCTACATATTCACCAATAATCCCCAGACTCATGACCTGTATGCCCCCAATAAAATAGAGAGAAACCATCATAGATGCCCATCCTTGCACCGTATTGCCAAATACAAACTTTTCAATCATGACCCAAAAGATACCCACCAAAGAGAGCATAAAAAGCATAAACCCAACGACTGTAATAAATCTAAGTGGCTTGATAGAAAAAGAGGTTATCCCATCTAGTGCAAAAAGTACCATTTTGCGAAAAGGGTATTTGCTTTCTCCTGCAAAACGCTCTGCTCTGGTATAGTAAACACTGCAAGAGCGAAAACCCAGCAAGGGAACAATCCCTCTTAAAAAAAGATTAATCTCTTTAAACGCAGCCAATGCATTGAGTGCTTTATGGCTTAATAATCTATAGTCAGCATGATTTCTCACTGCTTCTATGCCCATAAAGTGCTGAAAGTGATAAAACAGTTGTGCACTGTTACGCTTGATAGCAGTATCACTGCTTCTGTCTTCTCGTACCCCATAAACAACCTCATACCCCTCTTTAAATTTTTCTACAAATTGTACAATGACGTTAATATCATCTTGTAAATCGGCATCCATAGAGATAAGAGCATCTGCATGATCTTTACACTGCATAAGTCCTGCGATCAGTGCATTTTGATGCCCAAAATTACGAGAGAGTTTTATCCCTCTAATCGAGGGATACTGTTGCTTTAGATTTTCTATCATTTGCCATGTGTTGTCTTGACTTCCATCATCTACAAAACAGATAAAACTCTCTTTGTCTAGCACCTCTTTAGAGCTAAGCTCCTCTAAGAGTCTCATGACTCTTGTGGTTGTCTCTACAAGTGTCTCTTCTTCATTGTAGCAGGGTATGACAATACCTATTTTCATCGCTCTCTCCTCATCTAGCTAAAACCACCACTTCGATGACCATCTTAGCCAATAGTCCACAAAACTCTTCTCTACCTCATAGCCACTCAAAACAGGGTAAAAGAGCAAAAAGAGTCCTGCAACAAGAGCCAAATAGACCCAAACAAATTTACCTGCCCATACAAATCTTGCCACCATATCTCTAAACATATAGACAATCGCTAATACCATAAAAGGCACAGCATAGTAAAAATGATAGATAAACATGAGTCTGCTTATCCCTGCATAAGGCAAATAGAGTCCCAAAAAAGCAAAAAGCAAAAAAGATGCTTCAAGTGATTTTCGTACCAACATAGCATAACCTAAGTAGAGTATGGCAACAATACCTGTCCAAAAGATAGCGGGATTACCAAAAGCATTAATGCTACTGATGAGCCCATCATGCTCTTGCCTATAATAGCCCATAGGCTTGATATCAAGTGGCCATGTCCACCATGAAGAGCTATAAGGGTGTGTCGCCTGAAGCATAGCGTGGTAGTGGTACATGTTGATATTATACTCTATCACACCTTGTAGTCCACGCCCCTGTGCAAAAATCTCAAAAAAGCTTAACAGATAGACGATAGATGCTACTATCCCATAACTTAAAAAGCCATACAAAAGAAGTCTGTATCCTCTAAAACGTTTTTCTAGCGGGTATTTGGTCACAAGGAGATAAAAGGCAATAAACACGAACCCTCCTGCGGCAAAGAGTGCCGACCACTTCACAGAAGCAGCCAATCCAAAGAGTATCCCACTCATCCACAAAAAGGAGAGTTGTTGCTTTACGATAAAGCGATACAGATAAAAATAGGAAGCAAAGACAAACCCTACACCAAAGGTATCAATAAGCCCAATACGTGCTTGCGTAAAGTGCATAAAACTATAAGTCATCAAAAAAGCAGCCATAAAACCATACGACTCCTCTTTGAATATCTTTACTGCAAAAGCGTATGCCAGCCATATAAAAAACCCTGCAAAAAGCACATTGATACAACGCCAACCAAACGGAGTCATCCCAAATAGTTTAATCCCGGGAATGATAAGCATTTTCCCCAAATAGGGGTGTGTATTTTCATACATATAGTGATGATGGCTTATCTCATACGCTGCACGTCCAAAATAGATTTCATCAAAAAACATACCGCCCCTGTATGTCATATCTACTTTTGTTTGAGGCTCATCATTTAAAAACTTTTTGCTTGTGGTATAGGGAAGCTCTTTATCTTTATAGAAAAAACGTACCTCATTGAGCATCATCTCATTTTTTGTAACCCTAAAGAGTACCTTTTGTGTACGATAGCTCTTCTCTATGCATCGCCACCTAAAGGAGTAGGGGTAACTGTTTTCATACCTATAAAAAGGTGTCCATCTATTGTGATATCTATACTCTAGTACAAAATTGACATCTTTGTCTATCCCTACATAGTAGCAAAGCTTATCTATCTTTGTTTTTTTACCAAAATCAAAAAGTGCTACCCCTTGCCCATCTTTAAGACGCTCATAGGTTTGCGGCGTGCTTGTGCTGCCTAAATCACCAAATGCATACAGATAAAAACTTCCCAACAAAAGATAGACCAAAGGTAAAGTAGTCATTTTTTTATTATGAAAAAACCGATAACTGTTAAAGGCAATCCAAACTATCAATACAATAAACAATCCTGTATAGCCTATACCTTTTGCATAAAACAAAAGAAAAAGTAGCAAAGGAAAGATTGAAAAAAGGTGCAAGAAATAAGGGTTTTTTAATATCATTGTCTATGTTTTCTTTAAGTCTAAATATAGAGCATATTGTAGCATAGATTATTTGTATGTTAGAATAATAGATAGAAGAGGGATTCAAACCCTTCGGATAGTCAAAAAAATAGCTCTAATCTCCGCAATATAAGGCTTTATTAAAGTTTATTATATCTAAAAAACAGAAATGTCATTAGACAATGGACCCAAATTTTGAAATAGAATTCTTCGGATTTGTTTGATGATTGTATTTACAAAACTACATAAAATTTGTACCCCAAGGACATTTTCTGCGAACATCTGCATCCATAGCAAGGCGGATATTGTCTATTAAATACTATTTTTGTGCCAAATCAATTGCACAAATACTATGATCACTATCAAGCATCTGCATCATCAATTTTTTAGAAAAAAATACAAATTTTTCAAAGAGTGATGAGTGGTATTTGTCTTTATGATACACCATCAAAAAGTCTCTTTTGCATTCAAAGTTTTTTACAGGCACCCTAAAGAGTTTACCTTCATTAAGCTCCTTCTCTACAGAAATTTTAGAGATACAAGTCAAACATTCACGGTTTTTTAAAATACTTTTAATAGACTCTGTATGCCCTAATTCCAAAAAGATATTTAAATCATCTACTTTTTCTTTAATATAATCCAAAAACACCTCTCTCGTACCAGATCCCTCTTCTCTTAAAACCCAACGCATTGGAGCTAATGTATCAATATAGACAGGTTCACCATTAGTAATTTTCTTATTTTCTGTTACAATCAAAAGCTCATCCACACCTATTTTTTCTTTAACAATATCCAAACCAGAAACAAATCCTTCTACAAAACCAATATCAATACTCCCCTCTTTGATCATCTCTGCAATCTCTTGGGTATTACCCTCTTTAAGGGTAATTTTTACATCAGGATAAGAACTCATATAGGCACAGATGATGGAGGGCATCAAATAATCTACAATGGTTGTACTTGCTCCCACACGTATCATCCCTTTATTCTCTGAGTTTTTGAACTCATACTCAATATCTGAAAGTTTTTTAAAAAGAGGATCAATCTCTTTATGAAAAGCACGCCCCACCTCATTGAGTACTAGTTTTTTATTTATTCTGTCAAAAACAGGTCGTCCCAATATATTTTCTAGCTCCTTAATAGACATAGAGACTGCCGATTGACTAAGCTTCATCTCTCTTGCCACATTGGTTAAATGCCCGGACTTGACCACATTTAAAAATATTTCCATCTGTCGTAGTGTTAATTTCATTGCCTCTCTTTGTTCATTTTTAATGATTATTATAAGTAATTACTTTTATTTGCCTATTATATCAAATTTATAGTATGATTCCAAAATTGTTATCAATAATATTGAACTTTATTTTGTAAAAAAAGGATTTATATGGCATTTTCACCAGAAAATCGTACAGGTACCCTTAGTGGTATTCTTTTTGTGGCTATTTTTGCAGCTGCAGCTACATTTATTGCTGGTTTAGGTCCAGTCAAAGCATTGGGGCTCTCCCCTCTTGTCATTGGTATTGTTATGGGTATTTTCTATGCCAATACACTACACAACAATATGCCCAAAGCATGGCAAAGCGGTATTACCTTTTCAGCTAAAAAGATTTTACGTTTTGCTATTGTTATTTATGGATTTAGAATTACATTTCAACAGATAGCAGAAGTAGGACTAGATGGCTTCTTGGTCTCTCTTATTATGCTCTCTAGTACACTCATTATTGGCTCTTGGTTAGGATTTAAAATCTTTGGCATGGAGAAGGACACCTCTATTTTGACTGCTTCTGGTGCTTCTGTCTGTGGTGCCGCTGCCGTTTTGGCAACAGAGCCTGTACTTAAAGCCGAAGAGTACAAAACTGCCATTGCTGTCTCTATGGTGGTACTTTTTGGTACCATCTCTATGTTCCTCTACCCTGTGATGTATGAGACCATTATCAAAGATGCTGTAGGCTTCTTGCACATGGACCCTCGTACCTTTGGTATCTATGTAGGAGGGACTATCCACGAAGTTGCTCAAGTTGTTGCTGTACCTGCCTCTGTACCAGGAAGCCCAAAAGAGATGGCTGATGCCGCAGTCATTGTCAAGATGACACGTGTGATTATGATTGCTCCTATGCTCATCGTGCTTGGTCTTTACCTTGCTTGGTCAGCCAAAAAAGAGGGTGGTAGCCGAAGTGAAAAAACAAAACTGGTTATCCCTTGGTTTGCTGTCTATTTCATTATGGTGGCAGGGTTTAACTCATTTCATTTTATTCCACAAAATATTGTAGATATGATTAACCAAATTGATACATTTCTGCTTACTATGGCAATGACTGCTCTGGGTATGGGAACCATCTTTGCCAAATTTAAAGGTTTGGGACTTGCACCGCTCTATACTGCTTTGAGCATGTTTGTTTGGCTTGTCGTTGGTGGATTTATCGTTACAAAAGTAGTTGTAGGTGCATAAAAACAATCTGTCAAACTTGACAGATCGCTCTACTTTCTTCTCCTGTAACTCAACGCTTCCAACACATCTTTCTTCTCTATCAATTCATGTCCGTTCAAATCTGCTATGGTGCGTCCTATCTTTTTAATAGAGGCGATACTCCTGTGTGATAAACCAAACTTGCTAATGGCACTCTCTAGTATTGTTTCGGCATCGCTACGCAAAACACAATACTGCTCTATCTCATCTTCTGCCAGTTTACCATTGAGTCGGAGTTGTTTGCGTTGTTTTTGCCTCTTAAAGGCTTCTATAACCGCTTTGTGCATAGCTTTTGAGCTTACGTCACTCTTGTCACCGCTTTGTACCTCCTGCATCACCACAAAGAGGTCTATACGGTCCAAAAAGGGGTCAGAGAGTTTGTTGGCATAGCGTTTTATCTCTACCTCTGTACAACGACAGGCTTGCACTTTGGAGAGCAGGTTTCCGCAAGGACATGGGTTTTGAGCTGCGACAAACATAATATCTGCTTCATACTCTATCTTGGCATTGACTCTGGCAATGTGTACTTTTTTATCTTGCAGTGGTTCACGCATCGCTTCTAGCACCTGCTTGGAGAAGTGTGGAATCTCATCAAAAAAGAGTATCCCTTTGGAAGCAAGTGCCACTTCCCCAATTTTTGCCTGTCCACTTCCTCCACCAAAGATAGACGCAGAGGTGGCCGTATGGTGTGGTGACCGCATCGGTCGTATGGCTTTAAAACTGGGAGTCTGTCCATCTAAAAACTGATGTTTGGCTATGGAGAGCAGCTCTTCTTCTTGCATGGGTGGAAGAATATCTTTAATACGTTTGGCTATCATGCTCTTACCACACCCAGGGTTTCCCTCCATAAAGAGATTGTGCATTCCAGCAGCTGCAATAAGTGCAGCACGTTTGGCTACCCTCTGTCCTTTGACATCCAAAAAGTCACTCTCGTAGCGTTCTTCATAATAGTAAGGGGTGGTATCTAGTATAAAACTTTTGGCATCATAGTCAAACTTTTTCACATTGCTTTGAAACTCCCCTTTACTAAGGAGTACAATCGCTTCATTGAGTGTATCTACTGCGATAAAGTCCACCCCTGAAATATGGCTAAGATAGACTATTGCCTCTTTGGGGACAATGGCTCTTTTAATGAGCCCCTGCTCTTTAAGAGAGAGAATAAGAGGAAAGAGCATTGATGAGCTTTTTACACGTCCGTCAAGTCCCAGTTCACCAAAGACAAAAAGCCCCTCTTCTTCAAAACTCTGCTTATTCAGTGCCACCAAAAGTGCCAATGGCAAGTCAAAATGGGTACCATTTTTTTTGATGTCACTAGGGCTGAGGTTTACGGTAATTTTCAGCGGAGGAAAGACAAATTCATTCGTAAGCAGTGCTGACTTGACACGCTCTTTTGCCTCTTGTATATCTGAAGAGGCCAACCCTACCACCGCAAAGCCAGGTAAACCTTTGGTAAAGGTAGCCTCTACCTCTATCACCTTTGCATTGACTCCCTCTAGGGTGGCACAAGTAAGCCTATTGACAATTGCTTCTTTTTTAGATTTTTCTTTTACATTTGAACTATTTTGGAGTGGTGTACCACTATCTACTTTTGCATTCATAACAAAAGTGTGACATAATTTTTTAGCAGAAAGCAAAAAGATGTCAAATTGACATGTTTTTTTAGATTTTTTTCTCTTTTATCTTTTTTGCCCACTCTTTTTCAAACTTTTTACGTTTTAAAAAAGAGAGCTTTTCTATAAAAACTTTACCGTCAAGATGATCTATCTCATGTTGCATGGCTATAGCCAAAAAATCATCATCTTCTATTGTCTGTTTTTTGCCCTCTCTGTCAAAATACTCTACCTTTACATACTTGGCACGTTCAACATCTTCATAGACACCAGGGATAGAGAGACACCCCTCTTGAAACTTCTCTGTACCATCTTGTTCAACAATAACAGGATTTATCATCTCTAGCGTATTCTCTTTGGGCTGGTCATGCTCTCCCTCTTTCTCTTCTAAAGGAATATTAATAATCAAAGCACGCAGAGCAACACCCACCTGAATGGCTGCCAGCCCTACCCCATTTTTAGACCGCATAGTCTCATACATATCATCTAGCAAGGTATGCAATTCACTATCAAAAGAGCTAACCTCTTTTGATATAAGCTTCAATCTTTTGTCTGGATAGACTACAATCTCTCGAACCACTTCTTAAAACCTATACAAAACTTTTAGTTAAGACTTTATCAATAAGTCCGTACTCCAATGCCTCTTTTGAGGACATAAAGTTATCACGCTCTGTATCTTTCTCTAACTGCTTGGCTTTTTTGCCACAGTTTTTTGCCATAATCTCATTGAGTGTATCTTTGAGTCTTTGTATCTCTTCGGCTTGTATCTGAATATCTGTTGATTGCCCCTGTGCGCCACCTGAAGGTTGATGAATCATAATACGTGCATTGGGAAGTGCATAACGCTTACCCGGAGTACCTGAAGAGAGCAAAAAAGCACCCATAGAGGCAGCTTGTCCCATACAGATAGTGACGATGTCTG
>JALVXW010000341.1 GCA_027038155.1 Sulfurovum sp. | reverse complement strand
CAGTAGAGCTTAATCAGAAAACGCTCTACAAGTATATGGGCATTTTACAATCAGCTGGGCTCATACGCATACTTGGGGCAAAGTCCTCTGGTATAAGTATTATTTCGAAACCAGAAAAGCTTTATCTAGACAATACAAACCTATTTGGTATATTGTGCGATACACCCAAAGAGGGCACGCTGCGAGAAACCTTTTTTGCTTCGGCTCTTTCATATATGCATACATTAAGCTACCCCAAAAATGGTGGTGATTTTATGGTAGATGAGACATACACCTTTGAGGTAGGCGGTAGAAGTAAAACAAAAAAGCAGATAAAAGAGATAGAAAAGAGTTTTGTAGTCTCTGCTGATATAGAAATAGGTACAGGAAACAAAATACCTCTTTGGTTGTTTGGATTTTTGTATTAGTGGTGTACAATCAAATCCTCCTCCACATTCCACGTTATAGCATTTTTTTGCATATCTTCTGTAAGCCATGAGAGAGGTATAAAGATGATATTTTTGTGTTTTAGGCGTGCTAAATGTATCTTTTCTTGTGCTTTTGTATCTGTGCTGTCTCCTATGTATGCGACAAGTAGGGGTTTTTTATGATATTTTAGGAGCAAAGGAGCATGATAGAGGGTAGTTAGTTGCTGTATTTGATGGGAAAAGTCTCTTTCTTTTATGAAGTGGTAGGCATTTTCTCCATACTCGGTAATTTTTTGAGGATTGTCTATAAAAAATTGCATAGAGGCTGCAAGTGCCTGAGACTCTCCCATAGGAAAGAGTAATCCTGTAGTATGAGGATGGACAAGCTCTTTGATGCCTCCAAAGTCTGTTCCGATTACAGGTGTTTTAGAGGCAAAAGCCTCTGTGATTGTTACAGGTTGGTTCTCTGGCCATTGGGAAGGAAGAATGTAAACATCTGTATGACGAAAGAGCGTAGGCACTTCACGATTGTCTATTTTGCCCTTGAACGCTACATAGGTTTCTAGCTGATGGGTGCGTACATAGGTATCTAGCTCCTCTTTGAGCGGCCCCTCTCCTACGATAGTGACAAGTATATTCTCTCTCTTTTTAATGTACTTCAGTGCTTCAACAATGAGCTTGACACCTTTATGGTGCCCCAAATACCCAATGAATGTAAAACGTATCTTGTCACTTGGTATTTTGGGTAGTTTAAACTTCTCAACATCAATACCATTGCTAATCACTATGATGCTGTTTGTGTCAAAACCAGCTTTGACATACTGCTCTTTGAGATAGTGACTAGGAGAGATAAAATAGTCAATATCCTCTAGCAGATATTTGATATAGTCTTGACGTATATGCATAGGAATATCTGCGTTATTGTCATTAATATACTCTTGGCATTTTTGACACTCTGAAAAGTTCTGGCAAAATGAACCATCATTACGCATCATGGTGTTCTTAAAACAAAATCCCCAGCCATCATGCAGGGTCATAACTGTTTTAATGTTGTGTGCTTTTGCCATAGAGACAAGACGCACAGAAAGACCGATAATATTATGCATATGGACAATACTTGGCTTAAATGTTGTGACTATTGTTTCAAAATGTGCCTCTATATGAGGATGGATGAAGTTGATGTCTCCAGCATCAAAATCATCAGGTGTTACTTTGACTCTATGAACTCTAATCCCCTCATAGATTTCTGTTTTGATACCATAATGTTCTGTGTTGCTATTAAAATCACCTGTAAAAACTTCTACTTCATAACCTTGTGCTTTTAGCTCTAGTGCTTGATAGTGTGCGATGAGTTCTGCCCCACCTATGAAGTTTGGAGGGTATGCATTAGAACAAAGGAGGATTTTTTTAGGAAGTTTTTTTAGAAGATGTAACGTATTGAGGTTAAGGTGCTGTGTGATGGTATAAAAATCATCATAAGAGCATTTTTCTTTATGTAGAGTGTATAACTCTTTTTCTAGTTGGGCATAGGCTTTTTGTCTTTTTATCTCACGATGCGGTAGGGTAAAGAGGATAATAACTGAGCGTAACAGGTAGCCTAAGAGAGGTATTTTATAGAGTTTATGTAGTATATGGTAGTATTTATCTTTTTTATTAAGTAGATGAATATTTTTTCCCTCTTGGGAGTTTTTTAAAATATAAAATATCTCCTGCTTGCCTAATAACCCCTCTCTTAGTTGAGATAAAAAGTACTTTTTCCCTGCCTTATCAGCTTCTCTTTGAAGGGTATAGATATAAACATTTTCTATAAATAGTTCATCAGGCAAAGAGAAGAGATGATGTGTGGTATCTATGTTATTGTGCATGGATTTTGCCTTTGGTGGGCAGGATGCATTCTAAAAGTTGCATCGTGCTCTCTTTCCATGTGAGCCATGGCATATGGGTAGATTTTGGATGTTTGTTCTCTTTGTAGAGTTTTAGCCATTCAGCTATGCTTTGCGATAAAAGTTGAGCATCATCTGTATTTGGAAAATAGTAGGCATGGGTTTGTGCTACTTCTTTGAATACTGGGATATCTCTGGCAATGAGAGGTAGTCCTTTTTGGGCTGCTTCTATCAGGGGTAGTCCAAATCCTTCGCCTTCGCTTGCAGCAAGCAAGCAGGTGCTTGTGTGATAGATTTCTTCTAAATATGCATCACTAATGCCTTCGAGCCAAAAAAGTCTTTTGTTGAGTTCTGGGTGAGATGTTATTTTTTCTATTAAGTCTTCTGCTAGCCAACCCATTTTACCAACAATGAGCAGATTGGCATTTGTGCCCTGTTTCCATAATATTTCAAAGGCTTCTAAAGTTTGTTTGTGCCCTTTTCTTGGTTCAAGTGTTCCTACCATAAGAAAACTAGGAGTTTGAGAAAGTGTGTTTAGGACTTGTTTACTATTTTCATCTACTCCTCTTTTTGATAGTGAGTTATCTATGTCAGCACCTAAATAAAAATACTTTACAGTAGGAATAATGTTTGTATCTTCATGATGTGTTTCAATGTAAGATAGTATATCTTTTTGGACATCTTGTGAGATGGAGCATATATTATCTGAAACAGCTATAACAGTATGGAGCCATTTTTTAAAGTTTTTTGCTACGCCATGAGGCCACCACTGCGGATGGTGAACAAGGAGCAAATCATATACAATAAAATGTATATGTACTCCTACATTTTGAAGTTTTTTTAAATAATATTTTTGATAAATATGTACATTGGGAGACATATCTAGCCCTAAAAAGATATCATTTGCTTGAATATTAATATTTTGATCAATGATTGCTGTATCATCTTTTTGGTTGAGAAAAGATGACATAAAGTGATTTGCATATTTGTAACCTATTGTATTGGTATTTGCGTAAACTGCTCTTGGGGTATATCCTTGTGGAGGGTGTGCATATAGTTCTTTTAGTATATTTCTTACAACACGTTGAATACCACTTTTTGCATCATGTTGTACAAGTTCGGATATATCAATAAGGAGTTGTTTTTCATTTTTCTTTGGATGATTAAAGGCTATAGCTTCTGAAATATAGAGAAGATCATCTTCACTGTTTGGAATAGGTGTAATATCCTCAATAAGGTTTTTAGTATCATTGGTGTCAAATTTGAGATATTGTTGTTTATTTTTTGTGTACCATTGTTTTAGTCCAGCTATCACTTTTTTGGCACTTTTGTCCCATGAGAATTTTTTTGCCTGTGTGAGACTATATTGTTTCAGTTCTTTTCTTACGGTTTCATTTGACAATACCTCTTTGATTTTTTTGGCAATAGCATTTTCATCAAAAGGGTCAAAAAGGGCATCTTCTCTGCCTATGACCTCTGGAACACTGGTGGTATTGGCACCAATCGTTGCTGCACCACACTGCATGGCTTCTAGTGCGGGAAGTCCAAACCCTTCATGATAAGATGGAAAAACATAGAGATGACAGAGATTGTAGAGGCTCCTAAGTTCAGTATCGCTTACTCTATTGGTGAGAATGACCTGTTTGGTATTTAAATTATATTGTTTTACATATGATTCCAATCTGTATTTGTTCTCATCAGACATTCCCCCTGCAATAACAAGTTGGTACTCTTTTTGATATTTTTGGGGAAGAAGAGAAAAAGCTTTTATGAGACGTAAATGGTTTTTTCGCTCATCTGTTGCCCCACTGTAAAGGATAAATTTTTTATCTATATCTAAGGATGTGAGAATTTTTATTCTCTCTTCTTCTGTATAGCTAAGTGGTTTAAAATAATCACTTACTGCAGCATAGATATTGACTAGTTTTTCTTTTGGTATGTTTAGCACTTCTATTGCTTCATTACAAGAGGATTGAGAAATACCAAAAAGCAATGTAGCGTTTTTGATAATCTCTATTTTCTCATAGTAGTATTTTTCAAAACGTTTACCTAGTGGTTTAATATATTGTTCTGCTTGTATATAGGGAATGGCATCGTAAAAAATGACAGCGTAGGGAAGTGGATAGCTTTTTGTAGAGAGTGTAATACTGTTGTCAGTATAGCCTTCTATGGCACTCATGATAAGAACAATATCTGGGGAAAGTGAAGCTAAAAAGGATTCATATATAAGTGTGTTTGAGGTAATTCTATGTTTGTTTTTTGCATCACTGTAGTGTGTAGGTGTGCAACCTTGCCAAACTTTAATATTCTCTTTTGGCAATAACGTATGAAATGCTTTTCGTATAGATGGAATACTTTCAGGTAACATGCCATTAAGAGCAATAATAATTTCATGCTCTCCTTTGTTTTTAACTAAAGCTATCGCAAGTGCCAGTGAATATCTTCCAATGCCTCGAAATCGGCTATGTGATTGTGCCCCCTGTAAATCTATAACTATTTTCATCTATTTCTCATTTTTATATATATGCATTTTTTGTTGTAGTTTGTTATATATCTCTTTAGCATTTGGAGAGAGAGTTTCTAATGTTAATCTTACTTCATGCGGATGATTTTTGTGAGAATGCTCTCCTATTCTTTGAAGTCTTGTCTTGAGTGAAGGCATTGTGTCTAAAATATGAAGAAGTTTCTTTTTCAGTCTGGGATGGGTATTGATATATGTTTTAACTCTAATAAGATATTGTTTCAGCATTTTTCTAGGCCGACTTGTAGGAGCAAAGGTTAGCCATGCCTTAACATTTCCTATAAAACTTTTCATGATTATTTTTCCTGTGAACGTTGAAAGTCATCATCTAAACGCACAATATCATCTTCTCCAGTATATTCACCCACTTGAGCCTCAATAAGCACTACATCTATCTTGCCTTCATTCTCTAGCCTATGAATTTCCCCCATTTTAATGTAGGTACTCTCATTGGGGCGGATAAGTCTGGTCTCTTCTCCGACTGTAACGGTTGCTGTACCACTAACAACTACCCAGTGCTCGCTTCGGTGAAAGTGTTTTTGTAAAGAGAGTCTTTTGCCTGGTTTTACCACAATACGCTTGACCTTGTACTGCTCTTCATCTTCAAGTACCGTGTAGGTCCCCCATGGACGATGTGCCGTAAGGTGAATATGACGCAAATCACTCTCTC
>JALVXW010000340.1 GCA_027038155.1 Sulfurovum sp. | reverse complement strand
GTCAGCATGTACGTTCCAATACATTTGTCTGGTCTCTTGTGGGTGTGGGGCTAACCATTTTTATAGGTTGGCGTCATCATGTAGGGGGAGATTGGAATAACTACCTCAGACGTTTTCAGCAAGTTGCCGACCTCTCTTTTGTGGATACCCTTGCAAAGTCAGACCCTGGGTACCAGACACTTGTCTATGTGATGCATGACTGGGGGTTTGGTATCTATGCGGTCAATTTTATCTCGGCGATGCTTTTTGTGACTGGGCTGATTGCCTTTTTACGTAAAGAACTCAACCCATGGCTAGGACTTGCCGTGGCTATTCCCTATTTGATTATCGTGGTCTCTATGGGATATACGCGTCAAGGGGTAGCGGTAGGGCTTGTGATGTGGGGCTTGGCCTCTTTGGAGCGTAAGCGATTTGTAGTATTTCTTTTTTTGATTGCACTGGCAGTATCGTTTCATAAATCGGCGTTAATTATGATTGCCTTTGGTATCTTTACGCAGGGTAGGGGAAAGTTTTTAAAGTTCATCGCCGTGCTGGCTGCTGGAGTGGGGATTTGGCTCTCTTTTGTAGAGGAGTCCTCGGCTGCTTTATGGAAGAACTATGTAGAGGAGGAGATGAAGTCACAAGGAGCATTGATACGTGTGGTACTCAATGCCATCCCTGCGATACTGCTTTTGCTCTTTCGTAAGCAGTGGCAACACTATTTTGAGGACTATAGACTCTGGATGATGGTTGCCTTAGCCTCCATAGCGAGCGTTGTTGCTGTCAATTTTGCCTCAACGGCGGTAGATAGGATGGCTCTTTATTTTATCCCTATTCAGATGGTGGTGTATGCGAGGTTGCCTTTTTTGGCTAAAAATCTGCTCTCTCCTAGGGTAACGACAACACTTATTGTCCTTTTTTATGGCTCTATTTTATTTGTCTGGCTTAACTATGCACTCAATGCACGTTATTGGCTACCTTATTACAATATGCTTTTTATGGATATTTTATAATGTGTGGTATTGTAGGCATGATAGCCCCTAAGCGTCAAGGGCATGTGGTAGAGAAGATGCTTCAAACCCAAGCACACAGAGGGCCAGACGACAGAGGTGTATGGGTAGAGAAGATAGCACAACACTTTCTGCATCTGGGGCATAACCGTCTAGCAGTACAAGATGTAAGTATGCGAGCACATCAGCCTTTTGTCTCTGAGTGTGGTCGCTACAGCATTGTGTTCAATGGAGAGGTCTATAACTTTAAAGCCATACGTCAGGAGCTAGAAGCCCTTGGCTACACGTTTGTTTCCCACTCCGATACAGAGGTGATACTCTATGCCCACAAAGCATGGGGTATAGAGGCATTGCAAAAATACATAGGCATGTTTGCGTTTTGTTTGGTGGACAAGGTAGAGAAGAAGATGTATCTTGTACGAGACAGAGCAGGGGTGAAGCCCTTGTATTATTATGATGACAAAGAGACATTTTTGTTCTCTTCAGAACTCAAATCATTTCATGTTTGTGATGCATTTGAGAAGCGTTTGAACAAAGAGGTATTGCCTTACTATTTTCAGTTTGGTTATATCCCTGCACCCCATACCATCTACCAAAACTGCTATAAAGTCGAAGCAGGACACTATCTGGTATATGATTTGGAAGATGCGACCTATACCTCTACAGAGTACTGGTCTGTGGATGCCTGCTACGCACAAGAGAAGTTTGACAAGAGTGAAGCAGAGATACTGAATGGTTTGGAGTCTCTTTTAGAAGATGCGATAGCACTTCGTATGGTCTCAGATGTACCCGTGGGGCTCTTTTTGAGTGGAGGGTATGACTCTACTTTGGTCACGGCACTTTTGGCGAAAAATCATAAAAATCTCCACACCTTTAGCATAGGGTTTGAGGAGAAAGGCTACAACGAAGCTACCCATGCCAAAGCCATCGCCAAGCACTTTGGTACGCACCATACAGAGCAGTACGTCACAAGCAAAGAGATGTTGGAAAACGTAGCAAAGCTTCCTTTTGTCTATGATGAACTTTTTGGTGACAGCTCGGCTATCCCTATGATGACCCTCTCCAAACTCGCAGGCAAAGAGGTCAAAGTGGCATTAAGTGGAGATGGTGGAGATGAGAGCTTTTGTGGCTACAGTAAGTACTTTTTTTTAGAGAAGTATGCACACCTTTTTAGTGGTACTTTCAGGAAGAAGTTGCTTCAGACTGCACTCAACAGCGTGACTCCTGCTTTTGTAGAGCGGATTAACAGTCATCTTCCTACACACTATCAACAGACCAATATCCGCCAAAAATATAGAAAGTTTAAAGAGGCTTTTCATGCAAAGAGTCTTGAAGAGATGTTTATGGAGGCCTCCTCTTCTGTATCTTCCAAACAGGTAAAAGCTCTGTTGCGTGTAGCTAAAGAGCCTTACCTTTATAGAAAGTTTGATATGAAAGCAGCCCCTCTTTTAGATGAGATGATGCGTATAGACTACCAGAGTTTTATGGTAGATGATGTTCTTACCAAAGTAGATAGAGCGACCATGTCTGCCAGTATAGAAGGAAGAGAGCCTCTGCTTGACCATCGTATCGTAGAGTATATGGCACGTGTACCTGTGGAGCTTAAATATAAAAACAATCAAGGCAAATATCTTGCACGTCAGATACTCTACAAACATCTACCCCAAAGCCTGATAGACAAACCAAAAGCAGGGTTTGGGGTCCCTCTTGCTGCATGGCTGCAACATGCACTCAAGCCACTGGTAGAGAAATATCTAGCATCTGGCAAAATAGATGATGACATCTTTAATGTTACTGAAGTGGAACATATCAAAAAAGCATTTTTTGCAGGTGATGTCTCTCATGTTGAGACTATATGGTATCTTCTGATGTATGAGATGTGGAAAGAGAGATGGTTTGGTTCATGAAAAGTAGAAAAACAGATACCCATAAACGTATCGCAATAGTCATCAATACCGCATGGAATATCTATAACTTCAGGGTAGGGTTGCTTCAGGCATTGCAACAAGAGGGGTATGAGATTGTGGTCATTGCTCCTAGAGATGCGTATGTAGTAGCATTGGAAAATCTGGGGTTTGAATACCATGAGATAACGATGAACAATAAAGGAACAAACCCCCTAGAAGATGTAAAACTGTTATGGGATTTCTACAGACTCTATAGAGGGTTAAAGATTGATGCATTGTTACACTATACGATTAAGCCAAATATCTATGGCACGATGGCTGCTGGAGTGTTGGGGATTCCTGTTATCTCCACTATCTCTGGGCTGGGTACAGTCTTTTTAAATCATACATTTTCATTTAAAATAGCACGTTTACTCTATGGTATCGCCCTAAAGGTACCCAAAAAAGTATTTTATCAAAACAGTCACGATAGAGATTTGTTTGTCTCACATGGGTTGGTTGATAAAACAAAAACAGCACTGCTACCAGGCTCTGGCATAGACTTGAAAACGTTTGCACCTATGGATGTACCCAAAAAGAGTACAAAAATAAGTTTTTTATTGATCGCCAGATTGATTAAAGACAAAGGCATAGAGGAGTATGTAGCCGCAGCACGTATCTTGCAAAAGAAGTATGCGATTGAGTGCTATATCTTAGGTGGCTACTACGAGGGCAACCCTACAGCCATTGGCAAAGAGCAGATGCAACAATGGGAAGAGGAGGGGGTAATCGTTTACCTAGGAGAGAGTGATGAGGTAGCAAGGCATATCGCCTCTGTAGATTGTGTGGTACTCCCCTCCTACAGAGAGGGGCTTTCACGCGTACTCCTAGAAGCAGCCGCGATGCAAAGAGTCATCGTGACAACCGATGTACCTGGGTGCAAAGAGGTGGTAGATGATGGCGTAAACGGCTTTTTGTGTGAAGCCAAAAATGTCAATGCTCTAGCTCACGCGATGCAAAAAGTCATCACTTTAAGCCCAGAAGCACGCGAAGAGATGGGAAAAAAAGGAAGAGAAAAAGTCGCCAAATCGTTTGATATCTCTTTGGTGGTAGAGAAGTATAAGGAGGCACTGTTAGGTATTTTTGTGGAGTAGAGGGAGGTTAGGAGCAAGGATATTCTTGGAAGTCATACTCCATTAACATATTGACTCTAGCTTGTCTCTCATATTTGTCATAAAAATATCTACTCTCATAGATTCTCTCTTTATCTAAAAACCTCTCTAAAACCTTTTTACGTCCAGAAAAATAGGTAGTATCATCATAAAAAGCATACTCTTTGCGTATATTTTAAGAGATTAGAGCTATATCTTTAGAAAAATTTTGGCATAAGGTTATAAATTTGGTTTTTAACATATTGTCAATTTAGGCTAAATCCAAAGGACTAACCACTCTCCCCTTGTTTATCTCAGCTACTACATGCGTGTATATCATTGTAGTCTCCACGCTTTTGTGACCCAATAGTTCCTGGATAGAACGTAAATCTATACCACTCTGTAACAGATGAGTAGCGTAAGAGTGCCTAAAGATATGTGAAGTAACTCGTTTGTGAATACCTGCCTTTTGCGAAGCTTGTTTAATGTTTCGTCCTAATGTCTTTTCATGAATATGGTGTCGACGTATTATCTCACTTCTAGGGTCTTTTGATACATTACGCATAGGAAACAGATACTGCCACTTAGTCTCAAACTTTGCTTTTGGGTATTTTCTCTCTAAAGCATAGGGCAGATAGACTGTTCCATACCCATCAGCCACATCTTTTTTGTGAAGCTCCTCAACTATGCCTACTTGTACTTTTAATCTCTCTTTTATCTTTTGGGGCAAAGGCACGGTTCTATCTTTTAGACTTTTACTATCCCAAATATAGACCTTATCAAACCCAAAGTCAATGTCTTTTACTCGAATATTTAACGCCTCATTCATGCGCAACCCACAACCATACATCAAAGAGACAATGAGCTGATAAATCCCTGTCAGATTCTCTATGACTCTGCTAACCTCATCTTTTGTCAAAACTACAGGTATATGTTTTCTCTCTTTAGCTCGTAAAGCTTGTATATTCCACTCACGCATATCAACACCCAAAACCTCTTTGTAAAGAAACAATATAGCTGAAAAGGCTTGATTTTGTGTAGTAGGTGAGACTTTTTTCTCTACTGCCAACCAAGTTAAAAACTGTTCTATCTCTACTTTTCCCATCTCTTTGGGGTGTCGTTTATTATGGAAAATAATATAGCGTTTTATCCACCCCACATAAGAGTGTTCTGTTTTTATACTATAGTGTTTAAACTGTATCTTATCTCGTACAATATCAAGTAACTTTTTCTTTTTTTGCATAATAATCTCCTCAAAAAATAGCAGGACATTTTGTCCTTTTTGCCCCTATTTTGACAAATAGAGGAACACTTTATCCGTATATTGCAATATTCCGATAAAAAAGGACATAAGCAATTTTTATAATTCTACCACACTTAACAGAAAATGTGTAACCCCCTCATTACCCCCACCAACCAAATCTTAAGCCAATAATAAACCACAAAAAAATCTCTCAATTTTAGCTTTATTTTCACCTCTTTGACTACCAATTTTAGCTATAATATTACCATGAAAG
>JALVXW010000339.1 GCA_027038155.1 Sulfurovum sp. | reverse complement strand
ATTTCTCCTAGATTTATAATTTCATCATTATATCTAAAAATATTTTGCTATAGTTAGTGTATGAAAAAATCATTGACTCTATTTATCGTTTTAGTTTTACTGTTGCTGATTGCCAAAACAGCGTATAACCGCTATTGTGCCTCAAAACCTGAAGGGTGCAAACAGGAGAAGGTTGATTATGAAAAAGAGGGGTTTCCTGAAGATGGGGTGGATTATTAAATCTCTTTGAGTAATTTGTTTAGTGTGGCAATAATAATGGTGATGATATTGGGAAGTGCTAGTATCTTTACGTCTGTTTATTTGGTGTTTTGAGGGAAATATTAATTAAATAGGAGCTATTAACTCCTATTTAAACCCTCTATGCTATACTAAACTATGACAAAACAGACACTACCTGAACTATTGGCATCATCACAGGGAAAGAAAATACTTTTTCTTGGGCGTGAAGGTATCTTTACTGCCAAAGAGACAGCACGTTTTTTAAAAAAGTATGGTATTACCATGACAGCCGACTATGAAGAGGGTGTGGTAGGGGTGGTGGAGCATCATGCTCTCAATCCTGTGGAAGAAGATATCTCATGCTTGGCATATGATGATGGTATCCCTCTTTTTAAACTTCTTGATTTCGAGAAGCTTCTCTCTGAGAGTATTAATGATGATGAGCTACTTATGGGTGTCAAACTTGCCAATGATCAAGAGCGCATCTTTAGACTTTTGGGTAATGCCCATATAAGTGATACCCTTTTTGTAAAACTTTTAGGTATGTATGCATGGCATGAAGAGGATGAGGACAACAGAGAGGACAGAGATGTCATTATGTATACCCTGCGAAGATACATCAAAATCAAGCCCAATGAAGAGGATCTGCTCTACTCTTCACTCACACTCAAACGCCTAGCACGTGAAGCCACAGACCCAAGACTGCTTGAAGTACTCATTAAATTTCCAAACATGACCTTTTTGCAAAAAGATAAGCAGAAAATTACTCTCAGAGAATCCATCGCAACCAATCCTTATCTGGACAGAGATGTCATAGAGCATTTGATACGTCTTAGAGATGTAGGGGTAGATAGGTATCTCGCTGGCAACACTGTTACGCCATTGGATGTATTGCAAAAGTATGCGCAAAGAGATGAAGAGGAGATTAACCAATCTTTGGCTTCCAATCCGCAGATAGACGAAACACTCTTTGGTGTATTGCTCTACAAAAGTGATCCGGTTGTGCAACTGTTGCTCTGGTACCAGCCTATCACCATGGAGCGGTATGCACAAATAGAAAAAAGAGCGTTAGATGAGACCCTTTTTGCCTACCTTGGTGACAATGAAACGATTGAGCAAGAGGTTGTAGAACTACTGCTGGACTCTAAAAACACTGCACTGTTGGTAAATATGGCAGGTAACGATACCTTGGATGCCCAGAGTCTGGAGCATATCTATAGACGTAATATCAAAGAGAGCTATCAGTGTCTGGCAATCAATAAGGCAACACCTGTAGCGTTGCTGAGGGAATTGTATGAAAAACATAGTGATGAGAAGGAGATTCTTGTTGGACTGGCTTACAACACGGCTACACCTGTAGAGATATTGAGAGCACTCTATGAGAGAGATGACTTTGAAATTACCAAAGGCATAGCCTCAAACGCTTCTGTACCCTTGGAGATACTCAATATTCTAAAGATAGATACACGCTTACGCAATGAACTCACCGCCAACAAAACGTTTGTAGCAAGCATTACACAAAAATTAGGATTATAATCATGAAAGCATCAAGTATTATAAAAGTAGTTAATAAACTGATAATACAAAAACTACCTGTATTTATCTGGGGAGCTCCGGGGATTGGGAAATCTTCTGTTGTAAAGCAGATTGCCAAAGAGCAGGGGTTGGCGTTTTTGGACTTGCGTTTGTCGCTGCTTGATCCTACAGATTTAAAAGGGATTCCTTTTTTTAATGCCCAGACAAATGAGGGCGTATGGGCAAAGCCAAGCTTTTTGCCCTCAGAGCCAGACTCCAAAGGTATCTTGTTTTTAGACGAGATAAATACTGCACCACCAGCTGTGCAGGCTTCAGCCTATCAGCTCATACTAGACCGTAAAGTAGGGGAGTATGAACTGCCATCTGGGTGGAGCATTGTAGCAGCAGGAAACCGTGAGAATGACAGAGGGATAGTCTATAAAATGCCACCACCCTTGGCAAACCGTTTTGTTCACTTTGAGATGGAAGTAGATTTTGAAGACTGGAAAGCATGGGCATATAGTGCAAATATAGATGCCTCTATCATTGGATATTTAGCGTATGACAAATTGATGCTTTTTACTTTTGATGCCACATCCAGTGAAAAATCTTTTGCTACACCACGCTCATGGGAGTATGTGGACAGTATTGTCAAATCAGGTATCCAGAGTGATTTGATACTAGATAGTATTAGCGGAGCAGTAGGGCGTGAGGCGGCTATTGGTTATAGTAGCTTTAAAAAAGTGATGAAAGAGCTTCCCGACTTAAATAGAGTACTTGATGGGACACTTATAGAGCCAGAAACAGAAGATGCAAAAGTGATGATGGCACTGGCTATGGGGCTTGTGAATGCTCTGTTGGAAAATCAAAGCGATGAAGCGATAGAGAATGTCTTAAAGTTTTCTCTTAAAATGCCTGGAGAGTTTTCCATTATGCTGGTAAAAGATCTGCAACAAAATGGAATAGATGTGGAAGGCTCCAGTGTGTGGGGTGAGTGGGTGAGAGCTTTTGCCTATCTTTTGGCTTAGTTTTTCTTTTTAATGTTTTAGGGTTTGGCTCTGTAATGGTTTTCTTCTTCCAAAAAATTGTGACATATCTTTTGCCCCACCGTATTGCTTTTCGTCGGTTGCGACCCATATAGATATCAATCTTCTTTTTCCATCGTTTGTGCATTTTGTCTAGCACAACATATTTTCCGCTAAGTCCAGATATACGTACCTTTGTACCATTGGTTAAACCCATTTTCAATAAATCTCGTGAAACTGCAATAGATTTGACTCCAGGACGAAGTCTGTTGTTCCATGCGGCCAAATAAGGGGTTTTATCTGTCTCGTTAGCTCTTGAAGTGTATGCAGTAGCTGCTACACGCAGTGCATATGTTTTATTGTTGACAATAGGTTTTCTATGGTCTTTTTTTAATGTAACCTGTTCAGGAAAAATACTACATCCTGATAAAAAGAGAAGAGACAATAGCAAAAGAAGCAATAGATAAAGTTTATACATAGTGGATTATAATAAAAATGTAATTAAAGCATGCATAAGATACATGCTTTTTTCTAAGTGAGATAATCTTGCAGTGCTTTAGGTGCAAGACAACCATCAGATGCCTGAAGCTCTTTTATTGCCATAGCGGTTGCTTTTGCAGCAGCGAGTGTAGTAAAGTAGGCTACATGGTTTGCCAGAACAGATTGTCTAATGGTTCTGGCATCTGTTTTGCTCCCTGCATTGTCAGAGGTATTGATAGCGATGGCTACCTCTTCGTTTTTAATCATATCATCAATATTTGGACGACCTTCGGAGATTTTGAGTACTTTTGTTGAAGCTACCCCTGCTACTTCAAGTGCTGCATGGGTACCTGAAGTGGCAACTATCTCAAATCCAAGGTCTGTAAACATCTTTCCAATTTCCCCAGCATGTGGTTTATCTATCTCTGTAAGTGACAAGAAGAGTTTACCTTCAAGTGGGATATCATTTTTAGAAGCAAATTGTGATTTGGCAAAAGACATACCAAAGTTATTACTTATCCCCATGACTTCACCAGTTGACTTCATCTCAGGCCCTAAGATAAGGTCTGATCCTGGAAGTTTGTTAAAAGGGAAAACCGCTTCTTTAACAGCCACATGGTTTTTAAGGGTTGGCTCCATAATTTTTTTATCAAAATCAACAACACCAAAAGTATCATAGAATTTCAATGCCTCTTTAAGGTTGCCTTGTATCATGACCCTTGTAGCTACTTTAGCCAAAGGTACACCTGTGGCTTTAGAGACAAAAGGCACAGTACGTGATGCTCTAGGGTTTACTTCAATAAGATAAATTTCACCCTTATGAATAGCATATTGAATATTTAAAAGACCAACCACACCAAGACCCAGTGCAATCGCAGCGGTCTGTTTTTTGATTTGTTCTTGTAACGCTTCTGAGATATTGACTGGAGGAAGAGAACATGCAGAGTCACCAGAGTGAATACCTGCCTCTTCAATGTGTTGCATAACTGAACCAATATAGACATCTTTTCCATCACAGATAGCATCGACATCAAGCTCTATGGCATTGTCAAGAAATTTATCTATGAGTACAGGCGCATCGTTAGATACACTTACTGCTTCATCCATATATTGGTTAAGCTCTTCATCTGAATAGACGGTTTTCATGCCACGACCACCCAGTACAAATGAAGGACGTACAAGAACAGGGTATCCAATACGGTTGGCTACCACAAGTGCTTTCTCTTTTTCAAAGACTGTTCCATTATCTGGTTGTTTCAGTCCAAGGTCTTTGATAAAGGCTGAAAATAGCTCTCTATCTTCGGCAAGGTCAATGACCCTAGCCGTTGTTCCGGAGATATTTGCACCAATGGCTGTTAGATCTTTAGCAAGTTTGAGGGGTGTTTGTCCTCCAAAATGAACAATCACTCCATCTGGTTTTTCAAGTTCAATGACATTTCTGACATGTTCAAAATCAATAGGTTCAAAGTAGAGAACATCAGAGGTATCATAGTCTGTTGAGACTGTCTCAGGGTTACAGTTGTACATAATAGACTTTATGCCCATATCTTTGAGGGCAAAGGCAGCGTGTACACAACAGTAGTCAAACTCAATACCCTGACCAATACGGTTAGGTCCACCACCAATTACCAAGACCTTACGCTCCTTAGAGTCAGGAGTGTGGAGTGAAGAGTGAGAAGTGGGTAGTTTTGTGATGTTTGTTGTAGAGTAGAGGTAAGGGGTGAGTGCTTTAAACTCAGCTGCACAGGTATCTACTTCATTATATTCAAGCACTACACCTGCTTTTTCTCTGGCAGTGTAGATATCATTTTCACTTAGTGTAAGGCCCTCTTTTTTGTTGATGATTTCAGCAATCATCGCATCTGAGAAACCATCAGCTTTGACTTCACGGAGTCTAGTTGCATCTGTAAGTAGAGCTATATCCATCTCCTTTTCAACTTGTGCTAACTCTTCTAGTTGGTAGAGGAACCAACGGTCTATTTTGCAAAGATCAAAAATCGCATCCACTGTCATACCACGTCTAAGACCTTCAAAGAGATAGAGCATACGGTCAGCATGTGAGCGACGAATCTCACGAACAAGCTCTTCCCCATCACACTTAATAGGGTTAAATCCTGTAAGTCCAGTTTCAAGTGAACAGAGAGCTTTTTGGAATGACTCTTTAAATGTACGACCAATAGCCATCGCTTCACCTACAGATTTCATAGCAGTTGTAAGTGTAGAGTCTGCCATTGGGAATTTTTCAAAGGTAAATCTAGGAAGTTTTGTCACGATGTAGTCAATGACAGGTTCAAATGATGCTGGGGTACCTGTAATGTCATTGGTAA
>JALVXW010000338.1 GCA_027038155.1 Sulfurovum sp. | reverse complement strand
TCTTTATATGGAACAATTTAAAACCTACGCCCTGATGACAGGGCTCACTCTTCTTTTTGTCTGGTTTGGTGGAATGATAGCTGGTCAAATGGGGATGATACTTGCCTTTTTGGCAACAGCAGGAATGAACTTTTATGTCTATTACTACAGTGACCAAGCTGTACTCAAACACTACCATGCGATACCTGTTGACCACAATTCGGCCTCTGGACTCTATCATATTGTTTTAAAATTAACCCAAAAAAGTAATTTGCCTATGCCGGCTCTCTACATTATACCCGAACAGCAACCCAACGCTTTTGCCACAGGACGCGACTATGAACATGCAGCAGTTGCAGTTACAGAGGGACTTTTAGACCTCATGACAGAAGAAGAGGTTGAAGCAGTCATTGCCCATGAACTTAGCCACATTAAACACTATGATATGCTTATAGGTACAGTGACTGCCACTATCGCTGGAGCTATTGCTATGCTTGCCAATTTTGGTATGTTTTTTGGTGGAAACAGAGAAAGAGAGAGTAATCCTATCGTAATGATAGCCCTGATGATAATCATGCCTCTTGCTGCAACCATCATACAGATGACAGTCAGTCGAAACCGTGAGTTTATGGCCGATGAAGGTGCGGCAAAGATGACAGGACACCCTGAGTGGTTGCAGTCTGCCTTAGCAAAGTTAGATAATTATGCACGAGGTACTGTACTACCAGAAGCAGACCCTCAAACAGCCCATATGTTTATCATTAATCCATTTTCAGGAAAAGATATCTCTCTTAGTCAACTTTTCGCAACACATCCCTCTACACAAGAGAGAATTAAGCGATTAGAAGCTTTAAAAGATACCTAAGCTATAATCTTTTTATGAAAAAAATACTAGTAACTATAGATACTGCCTATACCAAAGGTATGAGCATATGAGTGCCTTTGCAACCCAGCTTATCAACGGATGTCTAGCTTCTGACATAGAACAAGAAGATCAAAATGCTTTTCAAGCTCTACAACAGATGGGAGCCATAGAGGAGGTAGATGGCTTATGGAGACTTCATTCACTCTACCGTGCAGGACGACTCTACCTAGGTAATGATGGTAGAGGCTATGTAGAAGCAGTGTTTAAAGAGCAAAAAGATTTGCTTATAGAACCAGACCATTTGGGCGATGCCAAACATGGGGATAGTGTGATTGCCAAACGTATTATTGCTAGACGTGGTAGGGCTAGTGGGCGTGTGGTGCAGGTTATCACCAAAGCCCACCTCTTTACTATCGCCTACACACACCGTAATGAACAAGGAGACTTTAGCGTACTCAACATCCGTACAGGAGAGCCTACACATGCAGTCATGGAAGGGATGGATCTAAAAGCCTTTAAAGTAGGTACGGTACTCAAAGTTGATATAGATAATGATAAAGTCCTAGAAGTCTTTGGACATCTAGGAGATGCCAGAGTCGATGAAAAAATCTCTTTGGCACTCTACAACAGAGAAGATGCTTTTTCTGATGAATCTATTACAGAAGCATTAGCCGTAGAGAGTAAAGTGACCAAAGAGGAGCATCCTGAACGTGTTGATTTGACACATTTGGATTTTTGTACTATCGACCCTGTGACCGCCAAAGATTTTGATGATGCTATCTACTTTGACATGGATGCCCATACGCTCTATGTTGCCATCGCCGATGTAAGCCACTATGTACCCTACTTTACCGCCATAGACAAAGAGGCTAAAAAGCGTGGTTTTACCACCTATTTGCCACACAAGTCTTTTCCTATGCTCCCACGAGAACTGAGCGAAAATATCTGTTCTCTCAAACCAAAAGTGGATAGACTTGCATTTGTAGCCAAGATAGAACTAGATAGAAATACCCTCAAACCTCTAAAAGAGGAGTTTTTTGAAGCCATCATCCACTCCAAACACCGTTTTAACTATGACGATATAGATAAGATTATAGACAATAACGGAAGTGAAGCTACAGGTAAAGTAAAAGAGATACTACACTATCTCCTACCCCTCTACAACATCACAAAAAGGCTACGTAAAGAGCGTCTTAAAGATGGATTTGACTTTAGAAGTGAAGAGACCAAAATTACCTTAGATGCCGACCATTTGCTCAAATCAACAGAAATAGAAACTGGCACCCCCTCGCACTCACTTATAGAGGAGTGTATGCTCTTAGCCAACCAAGCTGCGGCAAAACGCTTTGAGGGAGATGGAGACAGTATCTTTCGTATCCATGAGCCTCCACAACTAAGCCGTATAGAGCAACTACTTACAGAACTCGCAGCCATAGGACTCTATGTGCAAGAGTATGAAGACTCTCCTTCGCTCATTCGTGTCATCCAAAAAGAGGCAGAGAAGATGGGTTTAGCCTCAGAGGTAGATGCCATGGTCATCAAGTCACTCAGACAAGCCTCTTACTCCGCCTACAATGTAGGGCACTTTGGACTGGGCTTTAGCCACTACAGCCACTTTACCTCACCTATACGACGCTACTCTGACCTCATACTACACAGGCTCATCAAAACCCAACTACGACAAGATGAAGAGGAGGCTAGCTACCTTCTAAGAAACATTGACCCACTATGTGTAAGAGTCTCAGAGCTAGAGCGTGAAGCTACCAAGTGTGAATGGGACTTTAGAGACCGCAAATTTGCACGCTGGGCAGAACAACACTTAGACGAAATCTTTGAAGCAGAAGTGATAGAAGCAGGCGAAGCTACAAAAGCAGTACTGTTAGGCGACATCAAAGGCATCACCGTAAACCTCCATGGTGATAACATTATGCTGTTTGATAAAATACGTGTCAAGATAAGTGAAGTGAACATTGCTCAGGCCGTGATTATGACTGAGTTGGTGGAGAAATTGAGTAGAGATGAGATGGAGTTGTGAAACTAGGTTAAATCAAAAAATATGACAATTTGAAAGATTTTTGCTTCATATTTTTTAACTATCCTATAATTGGATTATACAAAATAAAAAGGTATAATCATGGTTATAGAAAATCCAAATTTTAGGCAATTAGATATGACTTTACATTTTAACAACACTGATAATTGTCCAAACTCCACTAAATATCGGTTTATAGATTTATTTGCAGGTATTGGAGGTATTAGACAAGGATTTGAGTCTGCTTTTAAAAATAAAAGCTCTTTTGTATTTGCTTCAGAAATAGATAAATTTGCACAAACCACATATGCAGCAAACTATGGGCATTTGCCATCTGGGGACATTACACAAATACCACCTGAAGAGATTCCACCTTTTGATATTTTATTAGCAGGCTTTCCTTGTCAACCATTTTCAAATGCTGGATTAAAAAAAGGTTTTAATGATACTAGAGGAACACTATTTTTCGATATTGCTAGAATAACAGAATATCATAAACCTCAGGTTCTTTTTTTAGAAAATGTAAAAGGCTTCAAAAACCATGACAAAGGTAATACATTTAGAGTTGTAAAAGAAACATTAGAAAAATTGGGGTACAAAGTATATGCGAAAGTACTAAATGCAAAAGATTTTGGTGTGCCACAAAATAGAGAAAGAATCTATATTATTGGTTTCCTTGATCATACAATTAAATTTGAATTTCCAGAACCTTTATCTAAAACAGTTAAAGTAGGTCATATTTTAGAAAAAGATGTTGATGATAAATATACTATTTCTAATAAATTATGGGCTGGTCATCAACGACGAAAACAAGAACATAAAGCTAAAGGTAATGGTTTTGGCTATTGTATGTTTAATGAAAAATCTGAATATACAAGTACGATAAGTGCAAGATACTACAAAGATGGTTCAGAAATTCTCATAGAACAAAAAGGAAATAACCCACGAAAGTTATCTCCTAGAGAAGCTGCAAGGTTACAAGGTTTTCCGAATAAATTTAAAATTGTAGTGAGTGATACTCAGGCATATAAACAATTTGGAAATAGTGTTGCTGTACCTGTTATTGAGTCTATCGCCAAAAATATTTTCAAAGGTCTACACATATGAAAATTGAAAAACTTGAAATTGAAAAAATAAAATTTGACATTAATTTAAAATTTTATTTCTTTTTAAAATATCTAGTTAAAACCAATTTAACAAATAATCAATCCCATAATATTTTAAAGATTTATTTTTTAAATTCAAAAAATAATTACAATGAAATAATTATAAAAATTGCTGAGTATATAGAAACTAAAATTAAAAAAGGTTCTAAAAAACAAAAATTAATTTATGAAACAATAGATGAAATTAACTCAAGTATGGATTTACAATTATTTATTTTTAGTTTAAAGCTTTTTATGATTAAGGATCTTTTATTAGAAGAATCTAAATTAAAAGATTTATTTGATATGTCAAAACTTGCTAATTTAGACCCACTCTCATTGGAGTATGATAAAATCACCATATATAGTCCATATTCTACAAGAGTTAATGGTGCTTTATTGTCATTGATATTTTTTGATAAATTAAGTAAAAATGATACTAATTTTATATCCAAAACAGCAGAAGATTTTATAGAAAGTTTATCGAGATTTGCTATAGAGTTGCAAAAAAATGGTGTTGAACCTAATCAAATTTTTATGTTAATGTTTAGTGAAAGTATAAACCAATCAATTATAAGTGATAGTGGTTCAAATTACGAAGAAAGAATTTTAACTGTTTTAAAATCAATAGGTCTTGATGAAAAAAATATTGAGAAAACCCATGATAAAGATGACAGCTCGACAGAATTTGATTTTTTCTTTGAACTAAATAGTAAAACTTATGGTATTGGTGCTAAAAGAACTCTAAGAGAACGATATAAACAATTTATCAAAACTGCTCAAATGACACAAATTGATGTTATGATTGAAATCACACTTGGAGTTGATTTAACGGAAGAAAAAGTTAAAGCAATCAGAAGTCACAATATTTTCCTATTTGTTTCAGATGAAATTTACACTATGCATCAATATCTACAAGATACTTATGGAGTTTATTCTTCTAAAGATTTAACCTTGTCAACTTTAAAAAGTTTAACCAAATAAGATGATAAAGATAATCTCTCTCTTCTCCGGTGCTGGTGGCTTAGACTTAGGTTTTGAAAAAGCTGGGTTCAATACCATTTGGGCAAATGAATACGACAAAGACATTTGGGAAACATATGAGAAAAACTTTCCACATACCAAGTTAGATAGACGAAGCATTACTAAAATACCATCCAATGAAATACCTGAAACTCTAGGTATTATCGGTGGGCCTCCATGTCAAAGTTGGAGTGAAGCAGGTAGTTTAAGGGGGATTGATGACCATAGAGGACAACTCTTTTTTGAATTTATACGCCTCCTCAAAGACAAACAACCTCTTTTTTTTGTAGGTTATAGAGAAGATTTAAATATGGCATTTGAATTTCCAAAAGGCTTTGACAAAAAACGTTATTTAAAAGATGCAATATGGGACATTAAAGACAGTGCACTTCCTGCAAAAGAAAAAAACTATACCAATGGAGACAATTGCAAGTTAGACAATCATGAATATGCCATAGGTACATTTTCTAGTATGTTTATGTCACGTAATCGTGTACGTTCTTGGGATGAGCCATCTTTTACGATACAAGCTGGAGGACGGCATGCCCCTATACACCCACAAGCACCCA
>JALVXW010000337.1 GCA_027038155.1 Sulfurovum sp. | reverse complement strand
TAAAATGCATTTTTAACCTCTATTTTTAAAAAGTTTTCTTAAACATTCGGACTTGAAGGAAACCATAGGTACTTCTTTACTATACGCTTTATACGCTTCACCAAACTTTCTCTTCACTTCCATCTCTTCAAAGATAATCACCATCACAATGATAAAAAGCATCTCCAAAGGAGCTATGCGTGTAATAAATGTGGGGGAACCAAGCAACAGTCCCCACCCTAACGGCAAAAGGGTCAGCCCAAACAGCATAGGGTGACGCATACAGCTAAAGAGCCCCGTAGTTACCAGTCGGTTGGTTTCCATGCGGGGAATGTCGCCCACACGCCCTTTAGTCAGTTCTCTTCCCCCGTTTCCTGCAGCATTGAATGCCAGTTTGAGTATGGCAATACCTAGCAGTACACTTATGATATGAAAAGGAATGTTAAAGAAAAGTGGTGTACCCCAGTCTTTCATCAGTGCATAGGCTGCACCCCCTACGATCATGACTAGCCACAAAAAAAGACGAATAACAACAGAAAATGAAGTATTGATCTTCATAGTCTATTTTTTGATATAGGTGATAAAATGATCTTCTGCCACTTCCCGTGCAAAGACTTCATGTCCAGCTTTTAGCATTTCATCTATCAAAGGTTCCGGCTGGAAATCTGCTTCTATGATGATCACTTCACCCTCATTAATCGCTTTGAGTGCTTTATGGAGTTCCGCCAGGGGATTGCGTTCCTCATCGAGTATCTCATTAGCATTGAGTGTCTGTTTTGATGCTTTCAATATCCATTCCGGTGCCTCTTCTGCTTCCACATCTACTTTAGGTGTTGTCACATCAATCGGTGCCTGCCCCACTGCTTCACGAAGTTGGTTCAGCAGATCTACCGGATCCATTCCCCCTACTATAGCAGCCTGTTTTACCCCTGCTATTTTTGCGAGAGTACGTCTGAGTACAGGGTTGTTCAGCTTCTTAAATTTTGGATTTATCTTGATAAGAATATCCTTCATCCCTTCATAATTATTTAAAAGATCTGCAATCTTTGTTTCAAGTGTAATCTCTTTCATGGCTTATCCTTATTTACTCCAATAAGGAGTATATTACTCCTATTTAAATATAATTTTCCTTACAAAGATAGTAAAACTTATATTTTTAATTATCTATACTTATTTTAGGATATGTCATGTACGATTACCTGCTCTATACACTTGCCGCTTTTATTCTTTCTCTACTTTTTTCTATGGGAGGTACTGGATCAGGGATTGCGTTAATCCCTATGCTTAATTTTTTTGGCTTAGAATTTATTGTTGCCAAAGCAACAGGACTTTTTGCTGGAGCCTCTACTGCCCTTACTTCAAGTGTTATGAATATAAAAAGAAAGGTACTAGATTTTATATTTGTCTGGCCTATTGCTCTCATGATGCTACTCTTTGCACCCCTTGGTGCCTACAGCAGTCAATACCTAGATGAAACTGTTGTAAAGTTTCTTTTTATGTTACTACTCTTCTACAGTGCAACCATGATGATATTTGGAAAAAAGAAATCACTTGTAAAGACAGAAAGCAGAACCATACTCTTTGGGGTAGGAGCATTTGTAGGATTTTTGGCAGGATTACTTGGGGTAGGCGGTGGAAATATTTTAATGCCACTGCTAATTTTACTTGGTTTTGAACCTAAAAAAGTAGCCATTACCGTCAGTTCTGTAGTGCCTTTTGCTGCACTGAGCTCTTTTTTTACCTATGCTAGTTATGTTCAACTAGACTACATACTATTGCTTTGCGTGATGCTTGCTTCTATTGCTGGAGGATACATAGGAAACTACATGATGCACTTTAAACTTGACCAGATGAAAACTAAAAAACTGATGGGTGTTATTCTTTATACATTGGCATTAAAAATGCTCTATGCTTTTTTGGGCTAAACCCCCTGTGTAGTATCAAATACCCTAATATGGAGTCTGTCGCTGTAACAAAAGTTATGCTTCATACAGAACTCAAAAACAGATTTATCATTATGCCAAATAGTATCTCTACTCTCGCCTACAGGCATACAGTAAATATCCAGTTCTGGCAAAATGTCTCTTATTTTGTTTATCTCATCTATTGCCGTAGTCTCTACCAGTTTTTTATCAATAGTAAATTTTAAAAAGGCATCTTTTGCGTAATATCCTATGTTTTGTAGAGCCTTTGGCACTATACGCTTTGAAGTTGACTCTCCACTATTTGCAAGTTTTATAGAGAGTGCAAAGGTACACTCTTTGTAGGCAGAATACTTCTCAAAATCAACCTCTACTGTACCGTTGGTCTCAAAGGTAATGTGAATACCCTCTTCCACCAACCACGAAATAATCGCATAAAAAACTGTATCATTATGGTACATCAAGGGCTCACCGCCTGTAATGACCACATGGGGGCTATAGCCTATCTTCTCAAATTCACTTTGAAGTGAAACTATAAGCTTCTTGCTGTCATCTACTTTTATCCATGTTTTAGCAAAATGACTATCTACAGCAAAGTAAGTATCGCACCCTAAACGTACTTCACCTTCTACTTCATAAGATGCACCAAAACCAGGACAAGAGAGATTACAGCCACCAGTACGTAAAAAGTAAGAAGGTATACCTGCATACTTACCTTCACCCTGAATAGAGAAAAACTGTTCAGTCAAATAAAACATTAGCCACCAGTCTCGTAAAATGCTCTTGTTGATATATCTTCACTATTTGGATCAAATTCACTCCAGCGATTCTCTTTTGGCTTATCCTTTAATACCTGTGCCAATACATCTGCTGCCGCTTCTATATCTCCACTTTTAACTGACTCTGCTATGCTCATCGCTTCATCAAAATAAAGACATGGAATAAGATTACCCTCTGCTGTCAGGCGAATACGGTTACAGTTCTCACAAAAGTCATGTTTATGTGGATCAATGAGTCCAAACTCATAATCAAGCTCTTCTATGTAGTAATTGAATGATGGACTCGCCCCCTCACGTCCAAGTGCTTTAATGGTATATTTCTCTTTAACTTTCTCAAGTATCTCTCTACCATGCATACCCTCTATCGCTTGACTTGCATGAGCATTCTCCATATACTCTATAAAACGTACTTTAATCTGACGCTCTTTACAGTAGTGCATAATATCTAATATCTCATCATCATTAATACCTTTCAGTGGTACCATATTGATTTTAACACCAAGTCCTACTTCAAGTGCTTTGTCTATCCCTTTAAGTACTTGATCAAGCACATCTTTTTGTGCTATTTGATGTGCCACTGCTGGCTTTAAAGAGTCAAGAGAGATATTGAGTCTTTTTAACCCTGCATCTTTGAGTCTTTGTGCCGTTTGTGGCAAAAGGTAGGCATTAGTAGTCAAGGCTAAGTCTATGTCTGGTTTGTAGTCGTGTATCATCTTAATGAAAGAGTCTAAATCTTCACGGAGTAGTGGCTCTCCACCTGTAATACGAATTTTAGTCACACCCTCATCTATAGCTACCCTCATAAACAAAAAAAGTTCTTCAAAAGAGAGTAGATTCTCTTTAGGTACCCAAGAGAAAGGTTTTTCTGGCATACAATACTGACATCTAAAATTACAACGTTCTGTGACTGAAACCCTTAAATAGTTAACGGTTCTGCCATGTCCATCTATTAACATAATCATCCAATATTTAATTTTTATTAGAGTATCTAAATCTAGTTAAAAGAGGGGTGATATTAATCAAGAAATAATAAAGAGTTGCAAGAAGTAAATGTGTAGTGTGGAAAGACCACACTACACTAAGCGAAAAGAATCATTAGAAATTAATGATGTCCCTTCCACATGGATTTTTTCCACAAGAACGCAAGTGCTGTAAAGATTAGGAAGAATAACAATACTTTTGGTCCTGTCTCTTCTCTGAGTGGTTTACTTGGATCACCTGTCTTTTCAAGATAAGCAAATACTTTCTCCATACCCTCTTTATTGAGTCCAGTTCTAGGCATCGCTGTACCAGGAAGCGTTGATTGAGGATTTTCTATAAATGTATGCAAGAAATGCTCTGATCTAGCTCTAATCATAATAGAAAGATCTGGTGGTAATGTACCAAGGTAATCAGCCAATGCTGCTTGCTCAGTAGCTACTTTCTCTTTATATTTCATCGCATCAATATCTAAACCTGTTTTAATGTTTGACTTTGTTTTAGGAATTTCACCTAACTGGGTCAACTTACCATAGCGGTTGGCATGACATCTGCCACATGCTTCTGTAAATGCCTCCTTGGGAGTAACTTCACCTGCTTTTTTAGCTTTTAGGTAAGCAACAACATTCGCAATATCTTGAGGTGCAGTTACCATTGTACTAATGCTTCCCATTGGGTGTGCCATAGTACCATTAGGATATTTATGATCTACATTGGTAGCAATAGCTGGATCCTTAATCAGTGCAATCAAGAAGTTTTTATCATAAATCGCACCTGCATGCTCTAAGCTAGGTGGTGTTACACCACCCATATTTACTGCACCATCCATGTGACAACCTGCACACATAGCGAATGTCGCTTCACCTGCTTTTGCATCACCTTTAAGTGCTGCTATTTTTTTAACATCTGCCCAGAAAGCTTTTTTCATCGCTTTTTTATCTTTAGATGTCTCCTCTATATCTGCGGTTCCATCATAAACTAATCCATGACCTTCAACATGCTTATGCATCTGTGAATGTGCAAACGGCTCAACACCCCAATACAATACAAGAGTAAAGATGGCTACAATTCCAAATATTTTTAATTCTTTCATCCTCTACTCCTTATAGTTTTTTTTCTCTAGATGTGATGATAGGTAATGCTATCCATAGTGCCATAAATGCCAATGCGGCAATAAGACCGATTGTACTCCAAATCCCTTGTGGAGGTAATTTACCCATAAATGTCAATACAATCATATCAATAAGTAGTGCCCAAAACCAAAATTTAAAGGCTCCTCTTCTGCTTGCTGGCGCAACATTTGGACTCTTATCCAAGAATGGTAACGTAAAGAAAATTACCTGTGCAATAGCAAATGCAATCAATCCAATATTGGTTGAGAATGGTCTAAGAATCTCATATGACCAAAGGAAATACCATTCAGGATAAATATGTGTTGGTGTTTTAAGCCCATTTGCAGGGTCAAAGTTTACAGGATCCATCGCAAATTCAAAGTGGTAGAATACCAAATAGAAGAAGAAGATAAAGTAGATACCCATAACCAATACATCTTTAGACAAGAACACTGGAGAGAATGGAATTACTTTAGACTCTTTTACTTTACCAGCTTTATAAAGCGTTGCTGCTTCATCAAAATCAAACTCTTCACCATCTTGGTTGTTTACGTGCGGAATTCTAAGTGTACCAAAGTGCAATACAATAAGACCAATAATCGCTAAAGGAATCAATAATACATGCAGCATAAAGAATCTATTAAGGAATGCTTGACCAGGAACATAATCTCCTCTAATCCATTCTACTAATCCATCTGCATGCAAAGAACCGCCAGAGAAAAGATTGGTAATAACCATACCTGCCCAGTAAGACATTTGCCCCCATGGTAACATATATCCAGAGAAAGCTTCTGCCGAGAATGCAACAAAAAGCCCCATACCAGATAACCAAATAAGCTCTCTACCCTTCTTATATGAACCATAGTAGATACCTGTAAACATATGAATATA
>JALVXW010000336.1 GCA_027038155.1 Sulfurovum sp. | reverse complement strand
ATCTTCAAATTGTACTCAATAAAAAACTCCATCTTAAAAGAAAATTAAAAGTAGATGGAAAGTGGGGAGAGAAGACCAAAGAGGCGGTTATCTCTTTTCAGAAACAGTATCATTTGGCACATGCTGACGGGTGGGTAGGCAAAAATACAAAAGTCAAACTAGATAAAGTTTCGAGAAAGATAAAGTTTCCCAAAGATAAAAAAATCAAAAAAATCAAAAAAACTTTAAAACATTATGCAACCTACAGTGCATTCAAAAAGCATGTCAATCTCAAAAAGAGCTTTGCGGTTTTTCAAGATAAAAAACTTTTGGCCAAAGCCAATGGAAGAAATACTAAACTCAAAATAGATATTTCAGATCAGCGTATTGTACTTCTTGTTAATGGAAAAGTAGCACTCTCTTCTCCGTGTACTACCGGAGCGAAACATAAATTGGAGCCTAATACTAAGATATATAGAAACCAGAGTACCCCCAAAGGGCATTTTAGAATTATAGAAAAAATAGCAGACAAACGCTCTACTATTTTTGGTGATATGTATAGAGGAAATAAAAGAGTTTACCATGGAGATAGACGTAAATATAGAGGAAAATCTGCACGTTATGTGGGTGCTTCATTAAAAAACTGGATGCGTCTTACCTCTAGTGGCATAGGACTTCATGCAAGCAAATATGTCAAACGTTATGCTGGATCAAACGGATGCATACGTTTGCCCTATAGTGTATCCAAAACCATATTTAAAAAAGTACGCAAAGGTACATCTGTAACAATTTCTCAGTAGCCATTCTCTCTTACAGAGAGGAGTCTGCTACAAAATGATCTCCCTCTTTTTTTAAAGAGAGATGAGATGTTGTTTTGGATAAATTGTTTTTCATCTCAATCGTGTATCTCTCATCTTGATGAACAAGTGAGCTTCTTTCTGTGGCAACCAGGCTAATTTTTTTATTCCACAAACTACAGGTTTCAATTTTAATGATATTTGTAGCATCTGCTACACTTGATGTCTTTAGTGTATTGTTCTCCATTTTTTTATATGCGATATCTACTGAACATTTTTCCAATTCATACGGTAAATTAGGAATATCATTCAGTTTTCGTGGTATATCATGTGTTGCAAGATAGTTGCCAATAGCCTCTAAGGTAGGTTTTATTACTTTTTTATCAAGGTCACTATGTGCGGACCCTACAGAGTTCATTATAAATTTAACACCCCATATAACACCCATTAGCATTATTGCCAAAACAATCATTGCTCCCAATATTTTTAAAATTCTCATTTTTTTCCTCTTAATGTAGTTTATTTGAAAATATTATAATCTATTTGTACTTGCAAAATGCATGTTATTGTTCTATTTTTTCAATTTTAGCATTTTTCTTAGCTACCATGGATGTTTTCATGGTTTTAAAACCTTGATAGTCTCTATCCCACCACTCCTCTAAATAGATAATTTCCAATTTCTTCTCAAAATAATTTTTTAGTTCACCCTCTTTAAGCCTAAAAGCAGGATTGGAGGGGGTGCGTTCGTTCTTTTTGTGATGTATAAATGTTTCTATGATTAATATGCCATTTGGTCTGAGTGCCTCTACCATTTGAGGGAAAAGTTTACGTTCTAAAAAATAGGTAACAACAATGAGGTCATATGCTTGCTTCTTTAAAGTGTAGGTGTCAAAATCTACCTCTTTGGCATGTATGTTATTTATCTCTTGCAGTTGCTTTATTGCAACAGAGGATATATCTAAGGCATCTACTTCAAAGCCTAACGAGGCTAAATATCTACTGTGTCTACCATTACCGCAAGCTATATCTAATGCATCTTTGCCTTTAGCCAAAGGAGCATACTTTTTGATAAGTGCTATAGGCTCTTGAGGCATCATATTTTTAGAATGTTTTTCATTCCAACGGATTTTGTCTTCTAATGCCATAGTTACAGCCTTTTTTGATATTATTTTAGCAAAACTTACTTTTGGGAACCTGCTTCCGAAGGTACCTTTTTATAACTTACGGAATGCTCAAATTTCAATCTCATAGTATGCAACCCTATGTATCTGCCTTCATTTTCATAGTGTTTGTACCCGCTAAAAAACCAGAAGCAAAGCTCCATTGCAAGTTGTATCCACCACAAGGGCCATCAATGTTCATTACTTCCCCACAAAAGTACAACCCTTCTATCTTTTTACTCTGCATAGTGTAGGGGTCTATCTCTTTGAGATGTATGCCTCCACGTGTAATCATCGCCATTTTAAAACCGTCGTGACCATTGATGGTAAGGGGTGTCCATGCAAGTAAACGAATGAGTCTGTCTCGGTTTAGCCCTTTTTGTTTAGCGAGTGTGAGGGCAGGGTCAACCTCTGCTAGATTACATAGTGCTAGACTTACAGACTCTGGTAAGAGTGTGCGTAAGAGTTCTAGTGTTGTTATATCTGGATGTTTCTCTAACACTTGTTTAAAATGTTGACGTATCTGCTCTTCATTGCGTCCTTTTGTGAGGTTGGCACGTACTGGAACTTCGTCAAACTTGGCTAAGAGTGGCGTAATCTCACGAGAAAAGTCCAATACTACCGGTCCACGAATACCATTTTTGGTAAAGATAAGGTCTCCTGTGGCGGAGAATTTTTTATATTTTTTCATATCAACCACCATCTGTACCTTGGCAATGGTGTCAGCACGACAGTTGGCTACCCATGACTCTTTGACTTTTAGTGGCATCATGGCAGGGTAGCACTCAGTCACTTTGTGCCCTGTAGCCTCTGCCATAGTGTAGCCATCTCCCTCTGCACCCAATACAGGATACCCCTTGCCACCAGTAGCGATGACCACAGCTGAAGCATCATAGTTATGTGTCTGTGTTTTGACCCCTATGATTTTGTTGTTTTCATGGCGTAGCTCTTCTACTTTTTGTGAACATCGTATCTCTACGCCTAAGCGTTGCATCTCTTGAAGCATCGCATCAATAATCGTAGAGGAGGAGTGTGTAACAGGAAAGACCCTGTAGCCATCTGGGGCATGACTCTCTACACCAAGTTCCGCAAAAAATGCCATGAGTGCTTTGTGATCAAGGGCTTCAAGTGCTGGCGACATAAAGCGTCCATCTCTTCCAAAACGTGCCATAAATGTTTCATTGTCCAAAGTATTGGTAAGGTTGCAGCGTCCACCACCAGTGGCTTTGAGTTTGGCACCTATGTTAGAGAGTTTTTCAAGCAAAAGTACACTTTTACCTCTACGTGCAGCCGTAATCGCAGCCATCATTCCAGCCGCCCCAGAGCCTACTACGATAAGTGCATATCTTTTTGCTATGTGATTCATGGTAAAATACTATCCAAAGGATACTTAGATGTACTTCACTATCGAAACGATGCAAGAGATACTTCCTCTGCTTCAAACAATACTCAAAGAGAGAGATGAAGTCTCTTTTGAGGTATTAAACCCCGATGTCGCCCAAGGGTATGCAGGCACACCCATACACATAGGCAAGACCACATACCTCTATAGAGGCTATAAAGCATGGACAGATTTGGCTGAACTGCTTTATGCAAGGATGCTTACACCCAAAGAGACTACTTACCCTTTGGTTAAGTTGTCTTTTAAGAAGTTGTCAAAAACACACAGTTTTCACCATGATGCAAAAGAGTGTGAGAAATATGGCACTGCATCACACTTTTGGCAGATATACAAGATGGAGGAGCCTGCTTTTCTCTACTACTACACCCAAGCACTAGAGAATGTTACTGTTGCACAGCGTACAGATATACTTAATTTGGGGGTCAATAGAGCAGACGAGTTTGATATCATCAGAAAACATCTTGATACCCAAACCTATCACAATCTCTCTTTGACAGGTATAGACCACTCACACAGTGCCATAGCCTACGCCAAAGAGCACTTTAAAGGTGAGAATGTACACTTTTATGTAGAAGATATAAATAAGATAGATAGTTTGGGGTTAGGGAAGTTTGATTTGCTCATAAGCATCGGTACACTCCAAAGCCCAAGCATCCCTTTTAAACCATTTTTTATGCACCTCGTGCAACATTACCTTAAAGAGGAGAGTGCCATTATATTAGGCTTTCCTAATGCTCGTTGGATTGATGGAGAGCTTATTTATGGAGCCAAAGCTCCCAACTATGCGATGAATGAGATGAGTCTTCTCTTGAGTGATATCATCTTTTGTAAAAAGTATCTTCAGCAAAAGAGATACAGAGTCACCATTACAGGGAAGCAGTATCTTTTTTTGACTGCAACGAAAATATTGACCCAAATCTCGAAATAGAAATTCATGACTTTATATCATCATCGCATTCGTGGACTTCGCATCAAGCTCATCGCCGAACCTAAGGGTGCGACTCAAATTTTATGCAAACCCCACAAATGCGAGCATAAAGCAAATTCAAAGAATTCTATTTCGAGATTTGGGATTGACAAAAACGAAAAAAAGTCCTACAATAAACCAATAAGGAGTACACCATGGAACATAAAATAGCCAAAGCCGTAGAGCAGATAGAAAAATCTAAACATATTTCAGAAGAGGAGAAGCCACTTATTATTGAAAAGATACAGGAGTGGAAAAAAGAAAAACGTGCTATTTCAGACCTTAACAATGTGCTGGAGAGCTGGTGGATGAAAGTAGAGCCTATCTTTGCAGAGATTGGAGTTATTTAAGGGAACCTCTAATAATAGGTGATACCCACAACATCTCTAGCTTTTCTCTAGGCTAGGCACTCTTTTGAAACCCTAGCCGTAGCTAAGGTGAAAAAGAGTAACAACGCATAGGGGAAAGCTAGAGATGCCCAAAGGGTGGGCTTTGCAAACGCAATCTTGCACAAGATATTTATTTCGTCTTAGCTATGGCTAGGACTCATAAATCTCTTGCACAATCTCACATTTGCAAAACCCATTGTGGGTATTACCTATTATTAGAGGTTCCCTTAACTTTGTGATGTTATATACCCAATATATCTACGAAAAAAAATGGACACAAATTTCTAAAAAAGAGGCTCTTCGTATCATAGCTGAAGAGATGCCTGAAGCAGATGCGGAGGGGACATTGACTTATATCTTAAGTGAACTCTCTAAAGGCAAGGTTGTCACCCTAGGCGAGAGTCGGTTTAAGGAGTAAAGAGAGAGTTTTATCTCTTTTTGTCTTGCCTTGGAAGACTGTTGGATTCCTCTGATTGAAACAATATATTTTTTAGAGGTTCTTCTAAGTATTTTACACTACAATGTCAAAAAATATTTATATGGAGTAACTTATGGATGTCAATAAAATAAGAAAAATATGTAGACCCATTAGGATAGTTGTTGGTTTGGTACTGATTACAACAGGGTTTGTAACTGGAAACAAATGGTTCTTTTTGGGCGTTGTACCACTTATTGCAGGACTTTCTAACTTTTGTCCACTTTGTATTATCACTAAAAAATGTGATATTGAGACAAAATAATTTATAAGGTCAATATGATTGACCTTATAATATTTTTCAATGATATTGAACCTGCTTAATCTTTTAACACTTTTAACTTTTAATCAAGTATAATTTCACAAATCATTTTTATATTAAGGGGGACTAATATGGATAAACTTACAGAATATTTGAATGCACATCCCCATGATGAGTTGCACCCTTCAGAAATAGCCAATCTTCTTAAAGATTTAAACGATAAAAGTTTTGCAGATGCGGTGCAAGCTATTCCAAAAGAGCTTATCGCTGATGTGGCACTGGAACTTCCGGACAGATACTTTGAAGATGTACTTGAATCCTTTACCCCTGAAGAGATTGC
>JALVXW010000335.1 GCA_027038155.1 Sulfurovum sp. | reverse complement strand
GTTGCATAGTAACCCCTCTTGTAGAAAATATATAAAAAATCTTTTACAAAACATTAACACTTTTTTGATACTATTACATAATTTATACATAAATAGTTATAAAAATTTATAAACAAAGAGAGAAGATGAAAAATATACTCAAAAAGTTACTTTTGGTAAGTTTGATTTTTTCAACCTATCTGTTGGGTGGCTTTGGTGATGCCCTGAAGAGACAAAAATTTTTGACACCAGATGAGGCATTTCAGGTGAGTGCTACGCTCAAAGATGATGTAATTCAGACTACGCTTAAAATGGCAGATAAAATTCATATTTATGAAGACTCTTTGCACTATAGGGTCGTTGCACCAAAAGTAGTGGAGTTGAGTGTTGTTAAGCCAAAACCGCAAGAGTTTGATGGAGACAAGGTCTATCAGGGAGTACTTCATGTAGATATTCCTACCAAAGAGATAACATCCAAAGTTGCAGGTGATTATACCTTGGAGATAGAGTTTCAAGGCTGTTCGGATGTAGGGATTTGTTACCAGCCTATCAAAAAAACATTCAAATTTAAAGGTGTAGAGCCTGGAATGATAGATAAGGTTTCCGCAGTCATTAAAGAGGGAAACCCTAAAAAAATTGTTGATTTCTTTTTAAATGAAAGCCCCATATTTATTATCCTTATCTTTTTGGTTTTGGGTATTCTTATCTCATTCACCCCTTGTATCTTTCCGATGATACCTATCCTGTCGTCTATCATCATGGCACAAGAGGGAAAAGAGGAGGGACAAAAGTCTAATCCGTTTTTAATTTCATTGGTGTATGTGTTGGCGATGGCAGTAACCTATGCTATTGTGGGAGTGGTAGCAGGTATTTCCGGGATAGACGTGAGTGCTGCATTGCAAACACCATGGATATTGACACTGTTTGCTATTATTTTTGTGGCACTTGCTATATCACTTTTTGGATACTACGAGATAGGTTTACCCGCCTCTTGGCAGTCTAAACTTACTAAAGCCTCCGATGAAGCACAGGGCAAAGGTGGCATAGTAGGTACCGCGATTATGGGCTTCTTCTCTGCACTCATCGTGGGGCCTTGTGTGACACCACCACTAGGAGGAGCAGTGCTGTTTATTACCTTGACGGGTAATGCACTTTTGGGTGGGTTGGCACTCTTTGCCATGGGGCTTGGTATGGGGCTTCCGCTTCTTGTGATTGGTCTAGGGGCTGGTAAGTTTATGCCAAAGCCTGGAGGATGGATGACACGTATTTCTCAGATTTTTGGGGTTACAATGCTTGCCGTTGCCATCGCGATGCTTGGACGCTTTTTGCCTATAGGCTTGACACTCTTCTTGTGGTCGCTACTCTTTATGGGTGTGGCTCTGTTTATGGGTGTTTTTGACAACAAAGAGTTTGAAGGGGCAAAAAAGCTCTTTAGGCTTTTAGGGTTGGTCTTTCTGCTCTATGGTGTAGCACTCTTTATTGGGGCTATCTCTGGGGCAAATTCTATGTTTAGACCCTTTGAGAAGTTTACATCAGGTATCTCACCACTAGCCTCTGCCCCAGTAGAAGCAAAAGGAGAACACTTAGGCTACTCTGTGAAGCGTCTCATGAAAGAGGTAGAAGCTTCAGATAAACCAGTGGTGGTGGATTTTGGAAAAGACTCTTGTACAGCTTGTGCAGAACTCTCCGAGATTACCTTTCCTCACCCTTTGGTAAAAGAGCAGTTAAAAAACTTTACGTTTATCAAAATAGATTTGACCAACAATACAGAAGAGGACAAAGCACTACTTAAGAAGTTCTCACTTTTTGGAACCCCCAATATTATCTTCTTTGATAAAAATAATCACTATTTGAGTGATAAAACATTAAGTGGTTTTGTAGAACCTGAAGCATTTGCAAAGCACTTGAAGTCTATCGTTCAGTAACTATAAGACTATGCTATAATCAACATAGAAAATAAAACAAGGAGAAAAGATGCCAGCCCATGCATATACAGAATACTATACTGTTGAAGAGTATAAACATTGGCACGATGAGTGGGAGCTTATCTATGGTGTACCGTATGCTATGGCTCCCTCTCCTATGGTGACACACCAAAGCATAAGTGGTAAAATATTTTTAGAACTCAATTGTTCTTTGGAAAAATGTCCAAAGTGTCAAGCACTCTTTGAGATAGACTGGGAAATCTCTAGCGATACAGTTGTGAAACCAGATATGTTGGTAATCTGCTATGAACCCGATGAAAAACTGACTAAAAAACCTGAAATTATCTTTGAGATAGTCTCTCCCTCTACCGTAAGGCGAGATGAAACCCTAAAGTTTGAACTCTATCAGCAAGAGGGTGTTGCCTTTTATATTATTGTCTATCCTGACAATCAAGTAGCCAAAGTTTATGCATTGAAAGAGGGAAAATACCTAAAAGTTGGGGATTTTTCAGATGAAACATATACATTTATAGTAGATAAATGTAAGATAGACTTTGACTTTTCTAAGATTTGGCGTATACGCTAATTTTTTTGTGAATGGTATGTTACTTGTATTCTATAATGGTTCGGTGATGATGATACAAAGTCATGAATTTCTATTTCGAGATTTGGGTTTATTAGAAGTTCTTTAAAGTAAATACTAATTTACATTTAACTATAATTATGTAAAGTAAGATTTACAAAGGAGTTCTCTTGAATATACAAAACCTCTATCAAATGCAAAAAATACTTCTGTATAGAGTCTCCTTGACACATAAAAGATACCTCTATGGCAAGATAGACTGGAGTCAAAGACTCATAGGTATCTTAGGGCAGCGTGGGCAGGGTAAGACGACATTGATGCTACAGTATATCAAAGAGCATTATGACAATGACAGCTCTGTGTTGTACATCTCTTTGGACAACCCCTATTTTCAGACCATATCGTTACTGGAGTTTGCACAGGAGTTTGTACAGCTTGGTGGCAAGATACTCTTTATAGATGAAGTCCACAAGTACAAAGAGTGGTCGGTACACATCAAACTCATTTATGATATGTTAGATGTCAAGGTGGTTTTTTCTGGTTCGTCCATATTGAAGATAAGCAGACAAGATGGAGACCTGTCACGAAGAAGCCTTGTATATCATCTGGAAAATATGTCATTTAGAGAGTATCTTTATCTTACCGATACAGTGGACTTGCCCACCTATACCCTTGAAGAAGTGTTAGAAAATCATGAAAAGATAGCCAGTACCATTACAGCTCACATCAAACCTATCAAGCTTTTTAGAGAGTATATGCAGTATGGAGCATACCCTTTTGTGCTAGAAGACAGGGCATTTTACCATCAGCGTATTATACAAGTGATTATGCTTATCTTGGAGACAGATTTACCATACATCAACACTATAGAGATAGCACAGATAAACAAACTGAAAAAACTGCTCTATATGATTGCTGTCTCTGTGCCGTTCGTGCCAAATCTCGTGGATTTGGCAACGTCAACCAATATCTCCAGACCTAAGATATATGAATATCTCAAATATTTAGAAGACGCAAAAATCATCACAAGCCTTAGAACACGAGAAAAAGGCTACAAAATCATGAGCAAGCCTGAAAAACTCTATATGAATAACCCCAATATCTCCTATGCACTGAGTGAAAACAGCAACATAGGCAGTCTTAGAGAAAGTTTTTTTGTCAATCAGATTAAAAATTACTACGGTAAGCAGTTTTTGGACGATACTATCTTTGCATCTAAAGTAGGAGATTTTTTGGTAAAAGAGCGTTATCTGTTTGAAGTTGGTGGTAAAAAAAAGGGCTTTAAACAGATAAAAGATGTAGAGAATTCTTATGTGGTAGCAGATGACATAGAGATAGGCTTTGGCAACAAGATACCGTTATGGTTATTTGGATTTTTATATTAGGAGATAGAGTTGATGATACAAATTCAAAGAGTTCTATTTCGAGATTTGGGATTTCAAGATTTGGGATAAAGATAACAAAAATGTGATATATTGGTAAGTTATATACGTTCTATCGCAGTCACGCACACCTCAACACCTCCATACTTACCATACACATCCCCATCCTCATACGAAAATGGTTTGTCTGTTTTAACCAGCCGTAATCCATGAGGAAAGATGCAGGTCTCTTCAAAATTATGACTTTTACTTCCTATGATTACAGGAAATTTAGAGGTGTTCAGTACCCAAAAATCGGTATGGTCTATGTGTTCTTGGTTCTCATCGTCATAGACTTTTACCCCATGCTCTTGGTGTGAGGCAAAGCTCTCTAATAGAAAAATATCATGATAAAAGGTATCTTTTGCACTCTCTTCTAAAAGTACACCCATACTGTTACGCGAGATGTAAGCGACGATGTCTATGTTGTCTTTGGTCTTTTGGTTGATGCGTCTGTAGAGCTCTTTTTTGTCTGTAATTTTTTCCATATCTTTAAAACTATGATAGGCATCTATATGCCCTTGCATAATGATATTTTCAAAATGTTCAAAGTAGCGAAACTCTTCACGTATCTTTTTGTTTTGTATCATGATACTAAGTTTTTCGCCAGCTTTTTTGGAGTTGGAGACCACTTTGCACGTTACCATGGGGTCTATATGTTTGCTTTTGAGTAAGCCTAGGTAGTAGAGCAGTTGGTTAATTTTGTCTGCTATGAAGTTAAAAAACCTTGAGAGAGGATTGTTAGCTCCAAACCATTTTTCCAAAAGCGTAAGTAGATAAGAGAGGGCAAAGACCTCAAAAAGAGGAGCCAGCCACGAAGAGGTAAACCATGAGAGTATCGATGTGGTTATTTTGCTAGCAAAGGCAACAAACCCTTCAACAAGTGCAGAGGCAAAGAGTTTGATTTGGGCAAAAAAGAGGAGTTTGTCTAAGTAGCCTATGTAGTGTGCTACTACACCTAAGAGCAGTACAGTTATGAGAATATTGCCTATATTTTTGAGTTTGGCTTTGAGGTTGAGTTGTATATAGTATGCTTTGACTTCGTTAAAGCCCTCTACAAGATGGTCAATAATATTGGCTTTAATCCATTGGGTGAGGACATTGTCCAAAAACCAACGTTTGATAAGCAGGAGTATGCCTTGAAAAAAAGTAAGCCCTTTGATGAAAGCAATGAGTTTAAGTTTGGAAGCAAACCACAAAGAGAGGATACTGGCCTTAAAGAGCAGTGCCATGGCAAACATATACCCCATAAGCCACTCATAGGTACTCTGTGTACTGTATTTGAGTCCATAGACAAGTATGATAGGCAGGGCTATAGCGATGAGTGCCTTGTAGCGTCTACGCATGGCGTGCTAACTAAAGGTCTTCGCTGGTTGCATCTGTGGTGTAAACACCTGTAAGCTTTTTCCAGAAAATAGAAGCATTAAGCCCAAACCAGATAAGAAAGCCTATACTAAGGGTAAGTGCCCAGCCCAATTGGTCAAGATTTTCTACATCAATAAGCTTGTACTGTTGTAACCCCCAGATAAATGCTGCGATAATCACCGCAGTCACCCCTAAACCAAAAAATCCCAAACTTTGAAACATCGATTTGAGTGCCAAAAGCCAAAGTGCTATCATTAGGAGTATCGCAAAAGGTCTAAACCCTGAGAAGATATCATCTACACTAGAGATGTAGTGGACAAAATGGTGTCCTGTCGGGTTCCATGTCCCAACAGCAAGTCCCATAGCAAGAAGAAACGTCACCCACCCTGCAAGGTGTGTGACCTGTTTGCCACTTTTGGTGGTTGATTTGTTGGTAAGAATGTCTGGCAACATGTTAAATCCTCATTTTTTTGGTGAATTATAGCAAAAAAATAAGATATAATGTTAATACTATATGAGTGCATCATAAAATTTAAATACGGAATAACACAATGAATACAAAATCAAAAAATCTAACGATTAAAATAGGTGAAATTAACACACTAGAGGTGACAAGAGATAC
>JALVXW010000334.1 GCA_027038155.1 Sulfurovum sp. | reverse complement strand
AAATCACAACTCTATACAGGTACCAACACCAGAACTGGTCAAAATCTCTAAAAGCAGTGAGTGCTCTATGCGTCCATCTATGATGTGGGCTTTTTTGACTCCACCACGTAGTGCCTCTATGCAGGCATCCACTTTAGGCACCATCCCTCCGCTAATTGTTCCGTCTGCTTTTAATGCTTCGGTTTTCTCTATACTAAGATTGGTAATGAGTCGCATCTCTTTATCTAGCACTCCAGCCGTATCGGTAAGAAATAACACTTTGCTGGCATCAAGTGCTACTGCTATCTGGCTTGCGGCCAAATCAGCATTGATGTTAAATCCAGGATGCCCAATGCTACTGCTTGATGCAATAGGTGCAATGACTGGCACAAAGCCATCTTCTATAATGTTATCTACAATCTCAGAATTGACATTTTCTATCACCCCTGTATAGCCAAAGTTTTCAAAATCTTTAGGGCGGGCTTCTAAGAAGTTGGCATCTTTGCCTGAGATACCAATGGCTTTTCCTCCATGGTTATTGAGCAGTGAGACAATCTCTTTGTTTATCTCTCCGGAGAGTACCATCTCGGCAATACGCATCACCTCTTTGGTTGTTACACGCTGCCCCTCTACAAAGGTGGTCTCCACACCCAACTCTGCTAAGAGATTTGTAATGCTTTTACCCCCACCATGCACAATAATAGGCTTCATGCCTACTAGATGCAACAAGACTATATCTTGTGCAAACTGCTCTTTGAGGGCATCACTGGTTTGTGCGGAACCACCATACTTAATGACTATCTTTTCATTGGCAAACTTTTTGATAAACGGCAAGGCATCAAGCAGTGTTTTAACAACATCAATCTTATCTTTCACAGGCAAATCCTTCTATATAGTTATCTATTTGGGCAACTATCTCTTTGTTAATCTGCAATTCTAACTTCATTTCGGAGATAGGCAACTTAAAGTTTTGCATTTTTATACGGTCTTTGGAGGTGCAGAGTATTGATGTAGCCTGATACTCTTTAAGATAGCTTTGCAACACCTCTTCATCAAAATAACTATGGTCATCTTGATAGACTTTTGCTACCACCCCTTCTGGTAAATAGGCATCTAGGCGTTTGGGGTTGGCAATCGCCGTGACTAGCACCATACGTTCAGTAGGATTATCAATCTTTACATGACGCACAAAGTCTCTCTCCTCTTTGGCAACAAGGTCTGCAAATTTTTTGCTAAAAGAGAACTCACGCAATCCTCCCGCAGGGAAAGGCAAACTATTTGGCATACAGGCAGGTTCAAGTAGTACCTCATACTTTTTAATCTCTACCCTGTTAAATCCATCGTCCAAAAAGATAACTTTTGCACCCTCTCTCATGGCTACTTCTATCGCCATACTTCTATCTTCGCACACTATCACAGAGGCGTTAGGTAAAGCGTGTGCCATAAGCATCGCCTCATCTCCACTGCTTTGTACAGAGGTGAGTATTTTGCCATGGCTACTCACCTCTATACGACCCTGACTCCGTCTGCCATACCCACGTGAGATTATAAACACATCTTCATAACATGATGCCAAAGCGATGATAAAAGGGGTCTTTCCACTACCCCCTACCTGCAAGTTGCCTACAGAGACAATAGGAATACTAAAACACTCCTTGGGTGTCAACACCCTACGCAAGAGCATCACTGTACCATAAACTACAGATAACGGAAACAACACCACCATCAGTAGATAGTGATACCACTTAGGAGAGAAAAACATCTGTTCAAAAAACTGTTTTAAACTAAAAAATTCATTCATTTTTAATTTTTCATTTTTAATTTTTACTTTCACACACACTCCTTTGCACCCAAACGTTTTATCTCACTACAGGTAAACCCTGCCTTTTTTCGTGCTTCTACATTGAGATGGGGTCTATGTTTATCCATTATCTCATACTGCTTTAAAATATCAAAATATACATCTTCTTCTAAGCCCTCTCTTTGACACAGATACTTAAACCACCTATCACCCTTTTGAACATGCTCTATCTCCTCTTTGTAGATAATATTGAGACGCTCTATAAGCTTCTTGACTCTAGGATTTTTACGCCTATTGTCTAACTTTTTAATAATCTGAGGATTTACATCTAACCCACTTGCTTCATAGTAACGTGGCACTACTGCCATACGATCCAGTGCAACGTTGGCTGTATGCCTAGCTGCATCAAAAAGCCCACAATGCACAGGAAAATCACCATATGCATACCCCAACTCCTCCAGCATCTCATAGAGCATCTTGAAGTGACGTATCTCATCTTTGGCAACAATAAGCCAATCTATCTTATACGCCATTGGCATATCGGCAAAACGATAGACTGCATCAAGAGCCAAATCTATCGCTGAGTATTCAATATGTGCAATAGCATGCACCAAAGTAGCCAACCCCTCTTTGGTATCAAAATCTTTACGAGCAGGAAGCTCTCTAGGGTCAACGATGGTACACCTATTGGCATAAGAGGGTGTAGCAAACACTTTAGGGACAAAGCTACGCTCAACACTAACCTCATTTTGGCTACAATATACCAAGCACTGTGTTGTAAGTTTCTCTTTGATCTCTATATCATCACTGACTATAGCACGCTCTAACAATTCATATATATTCATACAAGGATTATAACCGATGCAGATTAAAATTCAGCCTATGGGAATGACACAAACCAACTGCTACATCGTTACGATTGACAAAAAAGAGATTATTATTGACCCTGGAATAGATGCAGCCAGTTGGGTACTACATAATGTTACCAATCCTGTAGCCATCCTAAATACACATGGACACTACGACCACGTATGGTCAAACAAAGCTCTCAAAGAGAAACTAAATATACCTATCTACTGCCCCAAAGAGGATGTTTTTATGTTACAAAAATGCCCACTAGGGCAACCTACGCCACCAAGCAGAGCCGACTATGCAGTCGTAGGAGATGAGCTCTTAGATATTCAAGGGATAAAAGTACAATACCGACACTTTGCAGGACACACCCCAGGGTGTAGCATTATCCAAATCAAAGATGTATGGTTTTCTGGTGATTTTCTTTTTCAGCAAAGTATAGGCAGATGGGACTTCCCTTTCTCTTCGGGCAAATCGATGTTGCAAAGTTTGGAAAAAGCGATGAGCATAGAGGAGGACTATACACTCTATCCCGGGCATGGCTTAAGCACTACACTCAAAGCAGAACAAAGGGTACTACCCTATTGGATAGAAGAGGTGAAAAAAAATTTATCACACTAGAATTTTACTTTAGAGCACCGCTAATAAGAGAACTTGTACCCTCTACGCCTAACTGTATGAATGACCTGAAAGCCGAGAATACTCTTGAGGCGTTTACGTATTTGGTTGATTGCTACTTCAACTGTATTGTCACTCACATACTCTGGCTCTTCCCAGAGTGCATTAATAATCTCATCTTTAGAAAATACACGCTGTTTACGAAGTGCAAGGTATGCCAAAATATCAAAGGTCTTACCATTGAGTGAGACTATTTTTTCATCATATTTTATCTTTTTGTTAGCAATATCAATCACTAACTTTTCGATATTTACATGGGTACCAAAGAGGTGTCTCATGTTGGAAAGTACACGTGCAGCAATGAGGTCTGGATGATTACAGTGCTGATAGATGACATCATCTACACCCAAATCAAAAAATCCTGATTGTGCTTTAATATCAGAGGTTAAGATAATAATTTTTGTTTCACTTTTCTTTTTTTTCACATCATTGACGTAACGCTCCAAAGAGAACTTAATCCCCTCATCAACAATAATCACCAACTCATAGTGTCTAAAATCTGTAAAATTGGTAGCATCATAAATATCATTGGCATTGTCAACAATACAGATAAAATACTTCTCTAACTCTTTTTCAAGCTCTTTGACATACTCATCATTAAAACCGACTGTTAATATTCTCATTATCTTCCATTAAAAAATGGTTTAAACTTAAAGTTTTTACATTTTTGATATTTATTAGCGTATTTATAGCGAAATCAACCTTATTTAAAAATAAAAGTGACCCACTTTACTGATTATTAGATACCTTCTACTCTAAGAAGTTTTGTCTTTCCCACCATTAAGTCAATAGACATTTTGATACGTTTAAAAACAGACTCTTGCCTATACTCCAAATTGTGTTTTTTACAGATCTCTTTTACAATAGGTTGCATTTTCTGATAATAACTGTGCGGCATATTTGGGAAAAGATGGTGCTCTATCTGGTAATTTAAGAAACCATGTATAAAATCTATAAAATCTGTACCTGTATTGTAGTTAACAGAACCCATAATTTGACGCAAATAGAACTCGCCTGTACTCTTGTGTGGCTCAGAGAACATATAAATATCTTCTGCTGAGTGGTTAGGCACAATCACCAAAAATGAGTGTAGATTTGCAAAAAATTCTGCGAGAATAATAATAATAAGTGCATTCACCACAGCTTGTGTACCAAAAGGCAAAAAGAGCATAGGAAAAACCAAAAACTTGATAATGGCATAAGGAAGATAGTACTCCATCCACAACTCTAAACCATTTTTAGTACGAGGATCCAACTCATAATCTGTAATCGTACGTTTATCTGCCTCTTGAAGTCTTTTGTTTTCTAAAATTCTTAATGTATTTGGTGCATAATAGAGAAACTTCCACATCCCCGCAAAAGCATAGATTATCATATATCTTAAAAACATAGGTGTTTTAGACTGTATAAGCCATTGCAAATTGCGTTCTACATTATCTGGGTCATCCTCTTCCCCTAGATGGTAGTGATGCATGATATTATGCTCATAGCTCCAAGCCTCTGGCTTGATCCAATCCAACCAATCTATATAACGTCTAGCACCTTTGGCAAATACTTTTTTAGTGTATCTCTCTGGAACATTGGGCACCTTGTCGTAAGCACCATGCAAAACAGGATGCACAACATCCGCCCATCTGGCTACATTCCCTGTACTAATGGCCAATGCAGCAATAATCGCTAATGGCCAAAATAAAAATGGACTAAGCTCTCCACCCAAACCCAGTATACTTAACAGCAAGATAATACCATATCCACCAAAGGTAAACATACGCCCCCATCTCTCCAGCTTCAAGAGATGTTGAAAATCCTCTTCACCTACAGGATCCATTGTCTCCTTAATCGCATTAATATCTTTTTCTAACTGATCTTTATCAACATCTGCATAACGTGCATATTGATGTGCTTTATCTACTATAGACAATGCTTCTGCTTCATTTGGTTGTTGTCCCATCACCGCTCCTCTTATAATTATCATAATTATAGTTAAAGTTAATTAAATTGACCCATCTTGCATAATTTGGGTTGAAGATATATTTTTTCATATTTGGCAGAAGTAAACTCTCCACCTCCAAAAACCATGCGTTCTTGCATACTCTTGCAGTGAAAGAATCAGAAAAACAAAAAACAACTTATTTTCGTACGGCCTTTATATATACCCTTCGAGGAGCAGGATACCCCTCTACCGTTTTAGTTGGATCACCGGGATCTAAAAAATCTTCCAAACTTTGTGTCTCTATCCACTCTGTTTTACGCTGCTCATGAGGCTCGGTTACCATTGTTTCTAGTACTTCTACCTCTTTAAACCCTGCTCTGTGGCACCAGTTCATCAAAGCAGGTACAGTAGGGATAAAATAGATATTGGGTATCTTTGAGTATCTCTCTTTCGGGGTAAGAGATATCTCCTCTTCTCCCTCTATCATAAAGGTATCAAGTATGAGTTCACCGCCCTTATTGAGCCCCTTAAAAAGTGACTTAAGCATAGCGACGGGGTCAGACCTATGGTAGAGCACACCCAAACAAAACAAGACATCGAACTTGTGTTCATAAAATGCTACATGCTCTACACCCAAAAGCTCATAGACAATATCTGAGTGTATAAAAT
>JALVXW010000333.1 GCA_027038155.1 Sulfurovum sp. | reverse complement strand
ATCTCTGGTAGTAGCCGAACAGTCGCGGCACTCATAGCCTCCTCCCCAGCCATAGGGTTCTGCATAGAACTCTTTTGCAACCATGGCTACATTTTTTGGGGTAAATGGCAGTGGTTTTTTAGCAATAGTGTTTCTGTTTTTGACCCATACTTTCTCTATGTGGGCATGCCCCTTTTTGTCTCTGCGTGCAACAAGATAGTGTATTTTGTCTCTAGAGATAGGGAAGAGGGCTCCAAGTTTTACCAAAGAGAGCGGTTTTTTATTGTGATAGAGCCTAAGATTGTCTTTGATGGTCATAGCATAGTGGTTGTTTTGAAAGTATCTGATAAATTTTCTATCTACAAGTGCCAAATCTGAGACTTTTACCCAGCCAAAAGAGTAAGAAGCCTGCACAAATGCCCAGCGTCTATCTCGTGAAAAATGGGAGATAAAGAGAGGTATATTGATGTGAAGCGAAGAGTTTTGGTTGTAATCAAAAGGAAATCCTTCTCCCACCTTGTTTGGGTCTCTGTAAAATGCTCTTGAAGTAGGAAGTGCTTTGACATTGGTGTGTCGCACGGTAATGGCTTTGTAGCCAAGGGTATTGAGTTTGTCATAGTTGGCATTCTCTATCCATCTGTTATAGGTAGAGGGTCTAATGAGTGTGCCATTCTCTTTGTAGATAGGTTTTTTGGTAATAAAGCGTATCTCCCAACCAAAATCCTTTTTGTCAAAACTGAGTTTTGAGATGCTCCATGGTTTAAAGTACTTTTTATTAAAGTGTGCATCAAGCTTTTTTTGTCTGCTTTTTGAAAAAGGTTTAATCTGTTTGGCATAATAGGCAGGATTTTGAGGGATTTTTCTCATATCTGCTACACTCTGTTTGGGCATGTGGTCTATTTTGCTTTTGGTACGATGGCTCTCTTTGAGTAGATAGACAGCATGCAAAGAGCTAAAAGCAAAAAGCATTACAAAAGCAACCAATATTTTTTTATGCATTAAATCTCTTTTCTTTTGCTTCTTTTTGACCTTTTTTCGCACTTCTCTTCATGTACAGAACGTACCCAGAGCCAATTGATTAAAAGAGCGATAAGTCCAGAGACTACAATAGAGTAAAAAGCTGTTCCCACATAAAGTGGTACAAAGATATCACCCATATTGTTAGAGAACCACTCTAGGGTAAGTTCAATATTCTCTATGCCTTCACGACCCAAAAGAAAATTACCTGTAAGGTACTCCATATAGTACATAGGAGGCATAGTAATAGGGTTACTTAACCATACCATAGCTATAGCAATAGGAACGTTAAATCGCACAAATGGTGTTGTTGCTGCAACTGCAGCCATCTGCATAGGCATGGGGATAAAGCCCCAAAACAGTCCTATAAATACACCTCTTGTAATCATCTTTCTGTTAATATTGAAGTAGGCACGAGGAAGATTGTATTTTTCCAAAAAGGTATCAAGTTTGCCTTTGCCTGAGGCTTTTTTTCTAAAGAATTTTCGTATCATCTGTTTCCGTGTTCACTATTTTAATTCTCTAAGTGTAATACCCTGGAGCTTTAAATCCCCTTTTTATCAACATTTGTGTAAAATACGGCTATTAAAATTACTCAAAGGCACAACATTATGAGCGGATATATGCTTTTTTCCGGAACATCCAACCTCCAGCTTGCTAAAGAGATAGCAAACTATTTAGAAATGCCTCTAAGCGAAGCAAAAATAAATCGTTTTTCAGACGGTGAAATCTCTGTACAGATTGCTGAGTCTGTACGTGGCAAAGATGTCTTTATCATCCAGCCAACCTCTGCACCAGCCAATGCAAATTTGATGGAACTGCTTATTATGACCGATGCACTTAAACGTTCATCTGCGAAGTCTATCACTGCTGTTGTGCCATATTATGGGTACGCAAGACAAGACAGAAAGGCAGCTCCTCGTGTACCGATTTCTGCCAAACTTGTAGCCAACCTTATGGAAACCGCAGGGATTACGCGTATGGTAACAGTTGATTTGCATGCTTCTCAGATTCAGGGGTTTTTTGATATTCCTGTCGATAACCTCTATGGGGCTATTTTGTTTATGGATTATATTAAAGCAAAAAACTTTGCAAATCCTGTGATTGCTTCTCCCGATATTGGTGGGGTGGCACGTGCGAGATACTTTGCTAAAAAACTGGGGCTTGATATGGTGATTGTTGATAAGCGCCGTGAAAAGGCAAATGTTGCAGAGGTGATGAATATCATCGGTGATGTTGAGGGCAAAGATGTCATTTTGATTGATGACATGATAGACACAGCAGGAACCATGGTAAAGGGTGCTGCTGCACTTAAAAAGCTTGGTGCAAATTCGGTGATGGCTTGTTGTACGCACCCTGTACTCTCAGGACCAGCCTATGAACGCATAGAAGAGGGAGATTTGGATGAGTTGGTTGTAGCCAATACGATCCCTATGGCAAAAAGCTCTAAGAAAATCAAGATGCTCTCAACTGCTTCTATGTTAGGAGAGGTCATAAGAAGAGTAAACAACAACGAGAGTGTAAACTCTCTTTTTGAATCTAACTCGTAAATATAACAAACCTTGTTCCTGTGCTTTGCGTGGGAAGGTTTGCAATCCCCTTTTAAATTAGGAAACAAAGTGACACATAAAGTACCACAGAAAAATATACGTAACTTCTCTATTATCGCACATATTGACCATGGTAAGTCAACTTTGGCTGACCGTATTATACAAGAGTGTGGAGCAGTCAGTGACAGACAGATGTCTGCACAGGTGATGGATACCATGGATATAGAAAAAGAGCGTGGTATTACCATCAAGGCACAATCTGTACGTTTGGACTACGTAAAAGATGGAGAGCACTATATTCTTAACCTCATTGACACCCCTGGGCATGTGGATTTTACCTATGAAGTGAGTCGCTCTTTGGCATCGTGTGAAGGGGCACTGCTTATTGTTGATGCTGCTCAAGGTGTAGAGGCTCAGACTATTGCCAATGTTTACATCGCTATAGAGAATGACCTTGAGCTACTGCCTGTTGTAAACAAAATTGACCTCCCTGCTGCTGACCCAGACAGGGTACTTACAGAGCTAGAAGAGGCCATAGGTATTGATGCAACAGAACACAACCTTGTCTCTGCCAAAACAGGTGTGGGGGTTGCTGCACTTATAGAGACAATTGTCGAAAAGGTACCTGCCCCACAAGGAGACTATGATGCCCCTGCAAAGGCACTCATCTATGATTCCTGGTTTGACAACTATCTTGGTGCATTGGCACTGGTACGTGTCTTTGAGGGGAGTATCAAAAAGCGTCAGATGATTAAGATTATGGGTACCAAAGAGGAGCATCAGGTGCTTGATTTGATGTATCCCAACCCCATTGCACCCATAAAAACCGATGAGATACGTACAGGTGAAGTAGGAATTGTGGTTACAGGACTTAAAACTGTAGAGGGGCTTCAGGTGGGAGACACCATGACTGATGCCAAAAATCCTACAGCCAAAGCGATTGATGGGTTTGAACCTGCCAAACCTTTTGTATTTGCAGGTATCTACCCCATAGAGACAGACCGTTTTGAAGACCTGCGTGATGCACTCAACAAACTCAAACTCAATGACTCTTCGCTCTCTTTTGAACCAGAGAGCTCTATGGCATTGGGGTCAGGATTTAGGACAGGCTTTTTGGGCATGCTTCACATGGAGGTGATTAAAGAGCGTTTAGAGCGTGAGTTTAACCTTGAACTTATTGCTACCGCACCTACTGTTGTCTATAGAGTCAAACAGACAAATGGTGAAGAGATAGAGATACAAAACCCCTCTGAACTTCCTGAACCTCAAAAGATAGAGAAAATCTATGAGCCGTATGTAAAAGCAACAATTTTAACCCCACAAGAGTATTTGGGCAACTTGATTAAACTGCTTAATGATAGACGTGGTATTCAAATAAAGATGGACTACCTCAATGAGACACGTGTGCTTTTGGAGTATGATATTCCTATGAACGAGATAGTGATGGACTTCTATGACAAGCTAAAGTCTATCACCAAAGGGTATGCGAGTTTTGACTACGAACCTATTGGTTTTAGAGAGGGGGATCTTGTAAAGCTTGACATTCGTGTAGCTGGAGATATTGTGGATTCGCTCTCTATTATTGTACCTCGCAACAAGGCTCGTACACGTGGACTTGCCTTTGTGGCACAGCTCAAAGAGCTTATCCCGAGACAGCTCTTTGAAGTAGCGATTCAAGCGAGTATTGGTAATGATATTATTGCCCGTTCAAACGTAAAATCTATGGGTAAAAACGTTACGGCAAAGTGTTATGGTGGTGATATTACACGTAAGCGCAAACTACTGGAGAAGCAAAAAGCAGGGAAGAAGCGTATGAAATCCATTGGTAAAGTACAAGTGCCTCAAGAGGCATTTATGGCAGTATTGAAGTTGGATAGTTAGTATGTTTGATACAGTAACTGAGTGGGCATTCCATATTCATCTCATTATGGCGATTTCATGGATAGGTGGTTCGGTTTTTATGTTTGTTCTAGGTATTACACTTAGAGATAAAAAAGCACAACAGGAGGTCTATCCTCATGTTGGACCGATCTTTGGGTGGTTTGAGGTAGTTGCTCTTGTTGCACTGCTCTCAAGCGGTGCTATTTTGGGGATGAAATATGGTCTATTCTCTCTACTTTTTCATGACAACGGAACCCCTATCTCTCATGCACTCAACATGAAACTGACACTTGTTATTGTTTTGACTGTTGCTACGGTTGTGCATTTTGTTATTGCGTACCGAACCAACGGTAAAGAGCGTACACGCAAAGAGCAACTTCTCTCCAGAGGCTCTTCTATGTTAATCTTTTTTCTCAATCTTTTTGTGATGCACTATGCGATTGTGTTAAGGAATATCCTCTAAAAATATCCAATTTTGGATTATAAACCTTTGTATGCACATTAAAGAGACCAAGCAGTGTATGAAAAAGATAATCTTGCGTCCATCTTTTGTGGGTATCTATTGCAGAGGTATTGTGTTCATTTCTGAAAAGGTCATTGAACCACATAAGTGCCCCTATGTGTATTTGTGCATCAGGAGCCATAAAGTAGGGCAGTCCATGCAGATAGATACCATTTTCTCCTAAACTTTCACCATGATCACTGAGATAAAGCATTGCTGCTTTATGGCTCTTCTTGTACTTTTTTAAGAGCTTAATCGTCTTTGCCAAAAAATCATCCGTATAGAGAAGGGCGTTGTCGTAGGCATTGTTTATCTCCTCTTTGCTACAGGCTTCTAGTTGATTGGTTTTGCATACAGGTGTAAATTTTTCAAATGCTTTGGGGTAGCGTTTGTAGTATGCTGGTCCATGATTGCCCATCTGGTGCAGTACAATGAGTATATCTCTATTTTTTTGCTTATGGATATAGTTGTCAAGCCCCACTAGCATACCCTCATCACGACACTCTCCCCCTATACAAATAGGATTTGATTGACTGTTTTTATAGCTCTCATAAGGTACTCTAAGGGCAACACCTTTGGAGTCGGAGTTATTATCTCTCCACAGAATAGAGATCTTTTGGGTATGTTTGAGTACATCTAAAACATTCTCTTTTCTTATCCCTTTGGCGTAGGTGTAGTCATCTTTGTCATAATAAGAGAACATACAAGGCACAGATACGGCGGTGGATGTACCACAGGCATAGACATTGGAGAAGTTTAGAACATTCTCTTTTTTGAGTTGAGGCATTGTCTCTTTGGGGTATCCATTGAGAGAGAGGTGGTCTGCTCGTGTTGCCTCACCTACAACCAAGATAATCAAGGTGGGTTTCTCTCCAGCCTTTTTAACGATTTTGGCATCCTCTCCTGTAGGTGAGAGTGTAACATCTTCTGCATAGAAAGTAAGTCCTATATATTTACCCAAAGAGTACATCCAGTAGGTAGGAT
>JALVXW010000332.1 GCA_027038155.1 Sulfurovum sp. | reverse complement strand
TAATAAGCTACGCTCAAGGAAGGTATAGAAAACTGTGTTAAAGCGGTTATCTTCTGATTTGCTTCTTGCAATACTTCTCTGTCATAACTAAGATAATGTCCTGCCATAAAAATAACAGACAATACCAACAGCATTACCAATGTAAAAAAAGGCTTGATCATTTACTGTTCTATCCCATCTAATGCCATCACCATTGCATCAGTAATTTCATTAAATTTTACAATCTTTTTACCATGATGTTCAGCCATGAATGTCTGGGCACTTTTTTTGTCCTTAAAGGCTATCAGTTCATGTCCCATCGGTCCAAATACATCTGCATCCAATACATAAAATGCCTCTTTTGCAGGGATCTCTTCTATGGTGTAGTAGTCACTGACAATCATCTTAGAAATATGACTGCGGTCATAGGGAAAATCTCCATCAAAGATATAGTATTTCATCATATCTTTTACACCGTCAAAATAGTACACTTTTCCATCATGTTTCATCATGGCAGCCCATTTTGGATATTTGGAAACAAACATACCACATACTGGACATTTTGCATCATTGGGCACTGCCAAATGCTGAGTGTTTTTTTTACTGATTCCCTGCTGAAGATAGTAGGCAACGGCTTCTAGTTTGGAGGGAGAGAGATGGGCACAAGAACCAGAAGATACAATCTCTTTTTTAACCGTTTCAATACTGCCTGAAGCATGAGGAAGCTTATTTTGTTCACACATTACCTTAACAATGCGTTCCCCCTTTTGTGCAAGTTTTATTGCTTTGATAGCATTACTCTCATCTGCAAAGAGAGATACCAGACTCCATAATGCTATAAAAATAATTTTTGACACATCTGTTCCCTTGTATGGTGTTGTCTCACAACAACACCCTCAATATATAATCTTTTATCTATTTTTCAAATAAAGCCCGACAGCCTGTAATTGTTTGCCGTTTAAGCTCTTACACAGCTTATTACTTACAATAAATGCTTTTGCTTCAGCGGTAGAAGTAAACTTCTTATCGGTTTTCTGACACATTTTACTATACACTATCTTCCCTTTTTGAGCCATCATTGCCTGCTTTTTGGCTATCATCTTACTGTCTTTGACAAACTCTGCTTTGGCTGCTTTAAGTGCTCCATTAAAGTCTGTCACCTTACCACCGTTTGCTTTGGCAAAAGCTTCTGCATCTGCTTTTTTTGCAAACGCATACTTGCTCACTGCTGACATGGTTCCTTTTTTACGGCTCCCTACCACATACGTGGCTTTCTCTACCGGGATGAACTTCAGTGTTGTCACATCTACCACTTTCATTTCTGTAAGTTTGGCACCTTTTTGTAAATCTTCTGCCAAACAGTGAATAGAACAGTACTGCTTCACTTTACCATTCACAGTAGCCGCATGATTTGTTTTATAGAACATTGGAAGTGTCATACCGCACTCAGGGCAAAAGGCTTTTGCTTTTCCATCTTGCAGGAGTGTCGCTTTTTCTTTAGAAACAGACTGAAACATTTTCATCATTTTCTTAGGTTTCATAGATGCCTTCATTGCTCCACCACATTTTCCAGCTGCACACTTCATTTCAGCATGCGAAAAACTTACCATAGTCCCCAATACCAACACAGCCAATAACAGTTTTTTCATTTTGTATCCTTATATTTTTAATAATTTATCATAATACATTAGTGTTAAATTAGTGTTAAAAAAATCCTCTAATAAAATTTTATAGATCTCTTCAAGCATATTATCTACAGTAATATCATCTCCATAGGATACCGAAAAGTCAATCAAATATTTTTCAGAGGCTTCCATGCCTCTCTCTTTCTCGTCCAATAAGTTCCTCTTTGGTATATCTGGATATTTCTGCAAAATAGTCATTAACATAAGTAATAATCCCTTTAAGATCGGTATCACTCTCTATATATACATTGTTTTTGAGTTCAATCTCTTCATTTATAGGTTCTGGTCTTTTTATTTTACATATCCAAATAACGTAATAAACCTGCTGTAATTTTAGCATAAGGCAATAGTTTAGTGCCACCATTTTTCATCATAAACAGCTTTGCATTGCTTTCAGAGGCAAACGGGATAAGGTCATCTCCATGTGGTCCTACAACTCTACTTCCAAACACATAAAGCGCTTGTTTGGCATCTGCTTTCTCTCCGGTGAGATAATCTTTTATATAGATCTTATCAATAGGGGCTTCAAGAAGATTTCGTTTAAGAAAATAGTCCTGATGTAGATAGACCTGCATCATAGATTTTACTGAAATAAATTCTGCTTTATGTCCATTCTTAAGCAAGGCATCGGTATGCCATTTTGGATACTTATCTAAAGGGATATCAAACATAGGATCAAGCTTTTGCTGCAATTGTGTGATTTTTCCTGTAAAAGGTTGCACAGATTGCACAGATTTTGCCTTAAAAGGCTTTGGTGTTTCTGCCATAAGCAAGCCACCAAAAACAACCAATATTATTAATTTTTTCATTATTTTTATAATTAACTAAATCCAAACCTTTTTGGATCAATGCTTAAACGCTTATTTGTCCAATAATTATAAGATACTTTTATAACTATTATCAAACACTTTTAATTATAACTCAAAAGGATAATAAATATAATTGATTTGCATCAAGGATTTAACACTAATTTAACACTTTGTAGAGAGCCAAGAGGAAAATTTAGAGATATCCCTCTCTTTTTGTTTTCCCAGAAAGAGGGAAAAGGGTCGTTTAAAATGTATATTTTACATTTGCATAGAGATAGCGTCCAGGTTCATTCATCAGCATCACCTCTTGATTACCTACTGTTGGTAGAAGTATTAAATCTTTATAAGTATTGGAGACTGCATAGGTTGTATCAAATAGGTTATCTACACCTATGGTGAATTCAAAATTCTGTGCAACGCTTTTTGTAGCTTTAAGATTGAATATAGTATATGCGTCAAGCTTCTGTTCGCCATTTTCTGCATCAAAATCACTCCAACTGTCGGAACCAACCAACTCTGCACGAAGTGTAAAACTCTCATTCCAATCATAATTTGCAGCTAAATTATATTTAAAAGGTGGAATCTCTGGCATATTTGTTCCACTTTGCCCTGAAAGAGGGCTCTCTTTTTTACCTCTTTGGTAGGCAAAACCATAATCAAAATAGAGTGATTCTGTTGCAATATACGTCCCACTCATCTCAATACCATAAATAGAAGCATCAACATTTTCATATCTATTCATTTTTTTAGATGCATTATAGGCTATAAAATTATCTAGCTGAGAGTAAAAGAGTTTTGCTTTAAATGTTGCATCATCAAATTGTCTCTCCATTCCCATATCAAACTCATAATTTATTGTTGCATCTAAATGAGGTGTACCAATACTCATAGCCTTCATAGAACCATTTGGCATCTTCATGGGAGCACCTATCCAATAGAGCTCTTTAGCATCAGGCACACGGGATGATCTACCAACACCAGCGAAATATTTACTCTTGTTATTTGCATGGTATGTAGCATAAAGATAGCCATTTAGCTCATCATAGTCATTTGATTGCTGTTTGGTATTTGCAGAGGTAATCTCTGTACTGTCATAACGCAGTCCCATATCTAAGATCATTTTACCTATATGCATTTTATCTTTTAAGAAAAGTGATTTGTTCTCTGTATCTACATCATAAATACTATGAAAAAACTTCTCAGGTAGAGGTTTGTCATTTTTAAAATACCCTCCATCCCAGTTACGCAATGAGTAGTCTAATCCAGCTGTAATTGTATGGTTGCCTACATCAAAACTGTTTTTGAGTTTGGCTCCTTGCATTTTTGTTGTCAATGCATGCGTCATATAGATTTTTTTACCCATCTTTCTATACTTGGTAGACATAGGATGCTCTACTTCTGATTGATAGAGTTGAAGATCAAATTTTTTAGAATACTTCCCCAATGCTTTTAGGGTATATTCCATATTATAAATATCCGAATCATCATACATAGCATCCATTTTTGAAGAGGGGTAAAGCACATCATCACTTCTGTTTGCTGTATAGCTCAATTTTAACTCTTGATTGTCTGCAATATCCCAAAAGATTTTTGTCATCAATGTCTTTTTATCGTACGCATCCAAATCCTTATACTTCTCTTGGTATTGTGGGTTTTTACGTACACTTACTTTACCCGCGTCTATCTCTCTTTGTATCTGCTCTGCAAAGTCATCACCTTTGCCATCTTCATACTGCTCACTACTCTCTGCTGAACCACTAACCAAAATACGTAAAGACTCCGTCCCTCCACTTAAAGAGAATGCCGCCTTTTTATAGTTCCAGCTTCCATACCCTAGGTTAATATCTCCAGAGAGCTCTTTTGATGGCTTAATCGTATGTATTTTAACATCTGCACTCAGTACACCAAAATCTTCTACATTAAACGGCCCTTCATTAAGCTCAATATAATCAATATTGTTTGTAAGTACATGAGAGACAGGAGGGTCCATTCTGTTTGGGCATGCACCACAAACCTTTGCTCCATCTATGGTTACATTAATATTGTCTTTTTTCTGGCCTCTTACAATCACATCATTGGCAATACCAGAACGTCTCACCAAAGAGATGCTTGGACTCTGTTTAAAGAGTGCCTCTGCGAGGTCTGCTGACTTAATATCTTCTCCGTGTACATCTTTGATTACTTCAGTATCTACTTTGGCTTCTACGTTTATTGCCTCTAGTTCGACTTGCGTTGCTTGTAGCAAAAGCGAACAAGCAAACGAAAGATAAATTATTTTCTTCATTAGTAATTCCTCCAAATTGTTTGGGTTGAAGTATTATTGCATGCTACTGTTAATTATGTGTTAAATTTATCTAAGTTGATAATTAAGTGGCAAATTCACACTTGTAGGAAGTGCAATAGGTGACCTTTTAACATCTATAGGGAAGGCTCTCTTTACTGCATTTTTTGCTGAGTTATGAAATACTTTGGGGCCACTTACCGAGATATGACCCACATGACCATTGGATAAAATAGTAAATTTTACTTTTACACTTCCCTCCATTCCTCTTTTTTTTGCAATACGTGGATAGAATTTATTTCTGTCAATCTTTGCTCTTAGTGTTGTCCAAAACTTATTACGCTGGGCTTTTGTGCTTTTTGATTGTTTAGATGATGCCTGCTGTCTTGAAGGTTTTCTCTTAAACTTCTTCTTGGGCTTTTTCTTTTTTACGCTCTTTTTCTTTTTTCTCTTCTTTTCTTTGGGTTTTTCAATACGCTTTTCAATAATAGGTTTAGGCTCTTTTACTACAGGTTTCTCTACTACTTTTTCAACAACAGGCTCAGGCAGTGGCTCTTTAATAATCTCTTCAACTTTTGGCTCCTCCTCTGGTATTGGCTCTGGGGCAACCACCTCTTTGACTATCTCTTTAGGGGGTTCCATAGTTTCTATGGTTTCAGGAACAAAAGCAGAAAGAGACATCTGTATAGTTTTCTCTTTCATAACTTTGGAAGAGACATAGTGGTGATTTTTGGAAGAAAAAAATATAACAGCTATACCTGCATAGAATAAAGTCGTAATAGCGTAAGAGATAAAATGGCGTACCCTGTGTCTTTGCATCATTAACATCTTTTTAGATTATTATGACTTAAAAATATTAAGGAAGTGTTAAAAGGGTCAAGAAGTTCTCTCTATATTATTTTCACTATCCATAAGTAACAAAGAGATTTGGTCTGCATGCTTTACAAGCCCGAAACCCATTACTAAATTTTTAATAAATTTCCAACTGGTTTCACAATAAAATTTCTATTCATCCATAACACAATCCTTCAAACAAAGATAACAAAGTATAACATGTTGTAAAAAGGTTGTCATTCACTTAGATTCAGATTTTTACAATAAGCCATAAACCTTTTGCAAATCTAATTTCACGCTTGTCCCTACCTCTTTTTTAGATACTATCTCTATTTCTATTTCTTCCTCATCACAGTAAGCTTTTACAAGTGCAAGCCCTATACCCTCCCCCTCTTTTTTATTATCACCCTGATAATAACGTTCATAGACACGCAACAGTTGTGTCTCATCCATACCTATGCCACTATCACTAATGCTCAATATATCTCCATCCATACCTATTTTTATAATGGTTTTTTTATCAGAATACTTCATTGCATTCATAAGTAAATTGTCTATCATCTT
>JALVXW010000331.1 GCA_027038155.1 Sulfurovum sp. | reverse complement strand
ATACTTTTTTTCTCTATTTTGTTTTCCGTGTTGGCTTTGATTACTTTACTTGTACACACCTACAGTAGTAATCCTAAAGCCGTAGCGGTTTTTGGTAGTTTTATTTTTATCTCTATTACGTTTGAATGGCTTTATGGTAAGGGGATTCGAGGTCATTTTTTACAAAGAGAGTACACATAAACCCCTCTGAGACTCAGTAAGGTTTTTGTAAACACAATCTTGCATAATCTCATATTTGCAAAACCCATTGTGGTATTACCTGCTATTGGAGGCTCCTTATTACCCCACTAAGTAAATACAAATAGATAAGTATAAGGCATAAAGAATTATAGCAAAATAGACTACTCCCAATCCAGCAATCTCTGCTCCCCTTCAAGTTCACGTATATGTGTCACATCCTGACTCATCTCTATCACTCCACGGTAGGTGCCATCAGGGTCACGCACAGCGAAATATTGTATGTGTATAAACTGCCCCTTAAAGTTTATCCAAAACTCTGCGAGGTCCTGGGTGCCTGCTTTAAAGGCTTCAAGTATTTTAATCACTTGGTCTACACTCTTTGGCGGATGACAGAACTTCACCTCTCTACCTATAATACCTGCACTTCTTGGAAAGACTCTCTCTTCTCCACGGTTATAGAAGACCACTTGATCGTTTTCGTTGACATAGGTAATATCTACAGGTAATATTCTAAAGATAGCATTGACCTGCTCAGGGGTAAGATAGCCCTCATCATAGTGGGTTTTGTCCTCTGTGTCAAAAGGGAGTTTACGTTTTTGGGTATCTTGGCTTGGGTGAATGTAGGTATCTGCTGGGTAGGGGGTAGGTGGCGTGTCAAACATCCAGCCTATCTCTTTGTCTCCCTCTTTAAACTCTTTCCACTCCTCTTGGCTTAACATCTGCATCGCACGTGGAAACAGACGTTGCTCCTCTACATTCATAATTTGCTCCAAAAACCTAAAGAGCTGTTGCATCTGTGTAGAGATGGCTTCTGCATCTTCACTGTTGATAATCTCTCTGGTTTTTTTGATCTCCTCTCTTATCTGGTCATGAAATGTCCACATCCCCTGAGAAGGACTTGTCCAGCCATACTTTTCGAGATAGGGAAAGAGCTGGTTCTCTTTGCGTGTAAAGTGTAGATCAATTTTACTCAACTTCTCAAAAAGCTCTTTTAAAAGTATCAGTTGTTCAGGGATTCTAATACGTTCTATCTGTCGCATAAGGTCACGGATAAGAAGATTCTCTTCTAGGTAGGTACGTACAGGATGCCCATCGGGAAATTGCCCTTCAAGCGGAGAGGGTTTGTTGTTTAAAAATTCACTCATAGTGAGACCTTTTTTAGTGGTATCATATCGGAATGTATGCTTTTGGCTGTTGAGCTATATCAAGAGTATTTATTTTTGAATGACTATATAAACCCAAATCACGAAATAGAAATTCATGACTTTGCATAAATATGAGCATAAAGCAAATTCAAAGAATTCTATTTTGAGATTTAGGATAAAGAGTGTAGAAGATTTAAAATATGATGTATGTTATAATGTGTGTAACTAAATACACACTATAAACCCAAATGATGCAATAGAAATCACCAAACTAGCAAAAGTCATTGCACTGTGGGTATTTGCAAATAATCATCGATTAACCTAAGGGTTAACCTCAAATTCTTTGCAAACACCCACAGCACAAGCATTTGTAGAAAAATATGTGAGAGGATAGTATGCAAAAATTATTAACTGAGCCATCATGGCAAAAAGCACTTAGGGGCGAGTGGTCTAAACCTTATATGCAAGAACTGGAAGCATTTTTGGAAAGTGAAGCAAAAAAAGGTAAAAGTATTTTGCCTCCTAAACCTCACTGGTTTGCAGCCTTAAACGCAACACCCTTAAACAAAGTAAAAGTAGTCATCTTGGGACAAGACCCATACCCTACCAAAGGACATGCACATGGTCTTTGTTTCTCTGTGCAAAAAAATGTTACGCCGCTACCCAAATCACTACAAAACATCAATAAAGAGCTCTATGCTGATTTAGGAATAGACAACACTCATACAGGCTACTTGCTCCCATGGGCAAAGCAGGGTGTGCTACTGCTTAATGCTGTTTTGACTGTAGAAGAGGGTGAGGCTAATGCTCATAAAAACAGGGGATGGGAAGCGTTTACCGACAAGATTATCTCTGTTGTCAATACAGAGTGTGAAAATGTGGTTTTTCTGCTCTGGGGAGCTCATGCACAAAAAAAAGGAAGACAGATAGATACCAGTAGGCACCTAGTCATCAATGACCCACACCCCTCACCACTCTCTGCCTATAGGGGGTTTTGGGGCTCTAAGCCGTTCTCTAGGATAAATACCTATCTTGTATCGCAGGGCAAAGAGCCTATTGTATGGACATTGTCTTAACCTCTAATCTCCAGGAAATTTTTAGTGCTTATATCATCATAGGGTTTGTTCAGGTTGTAGAATGCTTTGTAGCTATCTAACACTCTTTTAAAATCTTCACTCTTTGCACTCTCATCTTTCCATATATCTTTTAGGGCTACTTTTGCCGCATCCATCATCTCTTTAGGGAATGTTTTTATCTGTACATTGCCAGGAAGCTCTTTAAAAGCTTTTGCATTTTTGTATCTAAACTCTTGAAGCATAGTGCCAGTCATCTCTTCACTTGCTGCTGTTATAATGGCACGATGTTCATCGCTTAGCTTCTCCCAGCGTGCTTTATTGAAAGTAATCTCCAAGATACTTCCTGGTTCGTGCCAGCCAGTGTAGTAGAAGTTGGCAACCTTGTCAAAGCCCATCATTGTATCAAGTGCAGGACCTACCCACTCAGTAGCATCAATAGTGCCACGCTCTAGTGCAGTATATATCTCTCCCGCAGGAAGCAGTACGGGGTTTGCTCCGAGTCGTTTCATTACCTCTCCACCTAATCCAGGGATACGCATCTTCAAGCCTTTGAGGTCTGCCAAAGAGTGTATCTCTTTTTTAAACCACCCACCCATCTGTGGACCCGTGGTGCCACCTATGAGAGGGTAGAGGTTAAATTTGGCATACATTTCACGCCATAGCTCATACCCTCCACCAAACTTTAGCCATGTTATCATCTCTTCAGAGGTAAGCCCCAGTGGCATCCCTCCAAAGATGCTAAAAGCAGGATTTTTCCCTTTCCAGTAGTACACACCTGAGTGAAACGCATCTATCTGTGCCGCTGCACAACTGTCAAATACTTGCAAAGCAGGGACCAAGATGTTTTTGGGGAACACTTTTATCTCCAGTGTGCCTCCACTAAGCTCAAAACAGCGTTTGGCAAAGCTATCTACACCTGTTCCCATAATAGGAAAGTGTGCAGGCCAGGAGGTGGCGAGTTTGAGGGTTACTTTTTTGCCTTTGTTAAGAGGTAAAGTACCTGTTTTGCTTGTCTCTTCTTTACGGTGGCATGCACTCATAGCAAGTGCAGTAGCCCCCAGTGCGGTAGTGGTTATAAAATCTCTTCTTTTCATGTTTAGTCCATACTGTGAATAAAGTTGTCATATATCTCATCAAGATTATGATCTTTTTGTTTAATATCTTTTTGTTTTGTTTTAGGCAGTGCCTCTTCAAGCACCTCAATACGCTTGATAAGATACTCAAATATCTCTTTGTTTACATCTGGGATTTTGTTGTGGCTTAGTGGATTTTTATCATAGCCTCGTCTTAGTACACGTGCAGGAATACCCACAGCAGTACAATCAGATGGTACATCTTTTACTACAACAGAGTTAGCACCCACTTTTGAGTTGTCACCTATCGTGATATTTCCAAGCACTTTTGCCCCCGCACCAATAACAACATTGTTTTCTAAAGTAGGGTGACGTTTGCCCTTTGAGGTACTCACTCCTCCCAATGTGACTTGCTGATAGATAACCACATCATTCCCAATAATGACCGTCTCACCTATAACGACACCCATACCGTGATCAATAAATACTCTACGACCCATCTGTGCTGCTGGATGAATATCTATTGTTGTCAAAAACTGCCCCATGGCAGAGATAAAGCGTGGCAGAAAACGTAATCCTTTTTTGTAAAGTGCATGTGAAATGCGGTAAAAAAACATTGCCCATAGTCCAGGGTAGTTAAAAAAAAGTTCAAAAGTAGAGTGCAGGGCAGGGTCATTCTTCTTTACATTGGAAAAATCTTCTTTAATTAGCTTAAACATCTGTATCATCGGTATCTATTCTCTTTCATCTATCGCTTGAATGGTCTTAAGATAGCTATTTTCGCTTAAATAGAGATAAAGTTTGTCTAAAAGTGCTTGTTTTTCCTCTTTGGATAGATGTTTAGAGGCTTCAATTCTGTATGTAAGTGTTTTATCTATAAGGTGAGTATCATAATCCAAATCATCCAATATATCCATGAGATTTTGTGCCTCTATAAGCTTATCTACGGTGTAGTTTCCCTCATCATCAAAGCCAATGACAGCTTCGGTAGGGTGGGTAAAGAGGTTGTGTTTCATGCCTAAGACTTCCTGGTAGGCACCTGTAAGAAAAAAGGCTAAAAAATACTCCTCTTTACTCACATCTATGTCATGCAGATAGAGTGGCAGGTTACGGTTGAAACCTATCTCTCCATCACTGTCACAAGTAATATCCCAAATGCTTGCAGGGTTGGTCGGTTTTTCATTGAGTCTGTCTAGGGGCATGACAGGAAAGTGTTGTGCCAATCCCCAAAAATCAGGCAAAGACTCAAATGCGGAGAAGTTTACAAGATACTTCTCCTGTATGCGGTCTTGAAGTTTTTTAAGCTCATCTGTCCCTTCATTTTGTAAAAGAAATATAGCTTTTTTGATAATAAGATTGACCAGTATCTCTGTATTGGAGCGATCTTCAAGGTCAATATAGCCCAAATCAAAGAGTGTAAGCAGACTCTCCATGTGGTCGAGTGCATCATGCAGGTACTCACGTGCATGTTTACGACTAAGTGATGTGTAGAGGTCGTTAAGTTCCTCTATGAGTGGTGGGTTTTTCTCTTTGAGTCGTAGCCCTTTTTCGTTGTACTCTTGTGAAAAAAGTTCCAATACAGGAGCTACCAAAACAGAGTGAGAAGCTGCAATATAACGCCCAGACTCTGTAAAAATGTCAGGCTCATCTACCCCTTTGCTTTTGGCTATCTCCTGCATAAGAAAGACCACATCATTGGCAAACTCTTGGAGTGAGTAGTTGCGTTCCGTTTTGCCTTCATGTTGGCTATACTCAACGGCAAGTCCTCCACCAATGTTGATAGCCCCTAGGGCATCAGCCCCACGTTTTTTGAGTTCTGCATAGATATTGCCTGCCTCTCTGAGAGCCTTTTTGAGTGGAGCAATGTCAGACATCTGTGAGCCGATATGAAAATGTATCATCCATAGATAAGAGAGTAATGTGTGTTTTTTGAGCATCTCATAGGCCTCTAGCAGTTCAGTAGAGGTAAGCCCAAATTTGGAGCCATACCCCCCACTTTTTGCCCAAATGCCAATGCCTGTACTATGCAGACGTATGCGTACCCCAATTTTAGGAACGATAGGGGTATCTAACCCATCATTCAGTTCATGATTAACCTGAATAATTGTCTCTAGCTCACCTAATCCCTCTATGGTTACAGTAATGTTATGCCCCATCTTTGCAGCGATAAAACAAAGAGAGATCATCTCTTTATCTTTAAAGCCATTCACGGTAATAGGTGCTTCCAAAGGGGTTTTGCTCATTGCAATAATAAGTTCTGCTTTACTCCCAGCCTCTAGCCCATAATTATAAGCTTGAGAAACCTCTATAAGCGACTCAATAAAGTTAGGAAATTGATTGACCTTAAGCGGAAAGACTGCTTGAAAGTTACCCTTATAGTCAAACTCCTTTTTGGCTTTTTCAAAAGTAGTAAAAAGTGTAGAAATCTGTTTTTTAATGAGATGAGGAAAACGCAAAAGCAAAGGCCCTTTATAGCCTTTTTCTCGTATCTTTTGGGTGATTTGAAGCAAGGAGGGCCTAGAAGCATGGTTTACATTGATGGTATCATGGTCTATGATAAAGTTATTATCTCCCCAAATATTTAGACCAAAATGCTTCATTTATATACCTCATTTTTTATTAGGGTAATTATATCAAAAGTAATTTGCATTAGGTTTGATTTTATGTTATTATGTGTTTGAAGAGAGA
>JALVXW010000330.1 GCA_027038155.1 Sulfurovum sp. | reverse complement strand
CAGATATTTCAAACTGAGTCATTTAAATATGTTAAATTCATCAAAGCCTCTATCGCTAGAGGCAACCAAGCATACAAAGAGGGACGCTATGTTGAACTGCTAGGTAAACGCTTTGCTGGTTCTGTAAGTGTAGGGTACTTTAGTAAACTTATAGAAGAGATGGAAGAGCAGTTTGGGCATCGTACAAGAGATGCCTCTAAAGGTGTAGACTATAAAGCCCTCTCCCATGCTGTTAGAGTGATAGATGAGGTTGAAGAGTTATTAGATGAACAATTTATCACTTTTCCTTTAAAAAATAGAGAGTATGTGACTGCTATTAAAGAAGGTCATGTATTGCTTGAAGATGTTATGTCATATATTAATGTCAAATTAGACAGTGTGCAAGAAAAACTGGATAACGCTACTTTACCGCTTAAGAGTGATGAGGTGTTTATAGATAGGTTGATATTGGATTTGGTGGAGAAATAAAGAGAGCATCAAATATAACGATAAATATAAAGAAGAAGATGGGGGCGTATGAACAGATGGGATTTTTACCTGCGTTATATATGACGTATAGGTTTTAAGCGTTGGCTTGTTAGCTATTATTGTGTTACAATCTTTACACTCCCTACAGGGGCAATATGTAATTTGCTCTCTTGTATGGTAGTGATATCACCATCTAGCTCTACAAGATTGTAGTTGTTTTCCAAATCTATAGTAAATGGCTCTTTTATCTCTCCTCTAAATGAGCCAAATTTTGATAAAAAAGAGGCAGGGGTGAAGATGAAAAATCTTCTAGGACTCAAAAGCATAAAAGGTGTCATAATAAGATGTACTGGTAGAAGAAAAAGCCCTGCTAAAAGATATTTTGCCACCCCTTTTTTAAGCAGCCCAAAACGTAGAGTTTCAGCAAGAAAGATGTGTTGCAAATCTCCCATATTTCCAGCAGAAAAAAGAAATATCTCATCATTGAGACTATAGTATTTTTGTAATTTTGTTACTATTTCTTTCTGTTGTGAGAGTGTATGCAGAAGTGTTGTGTAGTGAGGCACTTTATGAAGTTTGGCAATCACATTAAATGAGCCAACAGGGTTTAAAATAAGAGGTGGAATAGTACACTTTTTATGATGCAAACTCTTAATCGTTCTACGAATAGCCCCATCTCCACCAGAGATAATGATATAACGAAACGCCTCTAGTGTTTCTAGTTTTTCCACTTCGCCAAACATTAAAGTGACGATATCAAAGTGATTATCTTCTATTTTGGCACCAATACTTAAAATCTTCATTTACATCCTTTAAAGATAGGCTATAATTATAGCCATGAAACTTGAAAATGAAGAAGCCTTAGATCATCTTATTATTTGTCATAAATGTCATACGCTTCATGAAGAGGTGGAGATAGAGGATGGCACAAAGGCACTCTGTAGTAAATGTGGCAGTGTATTGTACCGATTTGACTCCAAATTGGCAGATTATGGCTTGGCTCTAAGTGCTACAGGGCTTATCTTCTTTGTGTTGGCAAATCTTTTTCCTTTGGTAAAGATAGAACTGCTTGGACATGAGCAGTTTATTACCATACCTAAGACATTTGTGGCACTGTTTGATAATGGTTTTTACTTTGTAGGATTGATGTGTGCTTTTTTGATTTTCATCTTTCCTCTTTTGATTTTTGTTATCAATTTTATGCTTTTTTTGCTTCTTAAATTACGCAAATCCCCAGATTTTACCAAATCGTTACTTATTCTACTCTCACATATAAAGCCATGGAGTATGAGCGATATTTTTCTTATTAGCATCTTGGTGGCACTGGTCAAACTCATAGGGTATGCACAGATAGATATGGGTGTAGCGTTTTGGACTTTGGTAATCTTTGTAGGGATTGACCTCTATATGAGTAAGCAGATACATGTTTCGGAGATATGGATGCTCAGAAGACGACTCTATGCACAGGAGAGAGCATGATAGAGGTCAATGAAAAAGAGTTAATGCGCTGCAATGTGTGTGGGGCAGTTAATATTGACAGGGGTGAGGTAACGCCATGCAGACGTTGCGGAAGCAATATCTATCATGAGAGATTTTCTACCCAAAAATCGTGGGCATACCTCCTTACAGCGATGATTGCATATATCCCTGCAAATCTCTATCCGATGCTCATTACCAAACAGTTTGGCTCTGTGGAGGGTAGTACCATTTTGGGTGGAGTAGTGATGTTGTGGGAGCATGGCTCTTACCCTATTGCACTTATTATCTTTTTTGCATCTATTCTTATTCCTATTATCAAATTTCTGGTTTTGATTTATCTGCTTATTAGTGTAAAATACCCTATAGGAAAAGATAGTAAGATAGATAAACATAAACTCTACTATATGACTGAAGCCGTAGGTCCATGGTCGATGATAGATGTCTTTGTGGTTGCGATACTTGCAGCACTTATACATCTTGCCAATGTAGAGATAGTCGCTGGTACAGCAGCGACTGCTTTTGCTATCTCAGTCTTTTTTACACTACTTGCAGCACATGCATTTGATGAACGTCTTATAAAGGAATATCGCTAATGTCACACCATATACCAAAGATAGAAGCTTCTACAAAGTTTAATTTTTTTACCTCCATTTGGATTGTTCCTTTTATTGCACTGCTTATTGCAGGGTGGTTAGCCTATCAGTATTTTTCTGAGTTGGGACCACAAATACGCATTGTTTTTCCAAAAAACGAAGGATTACATGCGGGACAGAGCCATATTAAATACAGAAATGTACCTGTAGGTACCATACAAAAAATAGAACTTCAAGAGGATGGTGAGGGCATTGTAGTCATTGCCCGTATGGACAAAACGGTCAAATCTTTTTTAAATGAAAGTACCAAATTTTGGATTGTCAAACCTGAGGTGGGTTTAGGAGGGGTTAGTGGGCTAGACACACTTATCTCTGGTACCTATATTAATATGCATGCAACAAAATCCAAAGAGAGCAAAGATACCTTTATAGGACAAAGCCATGCCTACAGAGATGACACACAAGGAAAATATTTTGTACTTAATTCTCCTCAGGGATACAATACCGTCAAGGCAGGAACGCCCATTTATCTAAAAAATATAAAAGTAGGACAAGTGGAGTATGTTGTGCTTTCCCTTGATAATACTTCAGTAGATATTATTGTCTATATTAAAAATGAATACACCTCTTATTTGCGTACAGACTCAAACTTTTGGGTGCGTAGTACCTTTGATGTAAGCCTTAATAATGGTCGGCTAGATTTGGCTATTGCCCCTGTGACTGACCTCATTGGTGGGGCTATAGAGTTTTCTAGTCAAAAAAAAGGTGCTACCTGTACTGTGCCTGATGGATATGTTTTTAAGCTCTATGCCAATAAAGGGGAAGTAGAGCAGACACATATAGGAGAGAGTCAAAAACAGATAGAGACATTTAAACTCTATACTAAAAAGTCTGTAGCTAAATTGCATATTGGTGCACCTGTACGCTATGAGGGGTATGAGGTAGGTAAAGTAAAAGGGATGCAAATCCACTATGATAAAGCGATACACACGATAGAGAGTGAAGTCCTTGCAGCTATTAACCTCTCTGTATTTGCTGATGCAAACGATACCATGTCTGCTACAGGGAAAGAGAACTTTTATCAAGCAGTCAAAGAGGGCTTAAGAGCCCAGATAGTAGAGAGTGACCCTATTACAGGATTTTTATATGTTGCTTTACGATTTACCAATGGTGAAGACAATCAGACAATTACCTATAAAAATGGCTTTAATGTACTCCCTACTATAGAGTATCACTCAGGAGATATGCTAACAAGTATGCGTAAGATACTTGATAAAATCAATGCTTTGCCTTTAGAAAAGTTATTAGACGCATTAAACAATGTCGTAAAAGATAGCAATACTTTGGTAAACCATGCAGATGGCTTGATACAAGGGGTAAACACGCCACTGACTTTACTTCTTGATGATTTGAAGATAACCATCTCTAATCTTAATAAAATGACAAGCCAAAAGTCGTTTAATGCGATGCCAAATGAGATAGATAAATCCCTTAAAGCACTTGCAAATACACTCAAAGCAACCAAAAAAGTGATACAGGGGTATGGTAGCCACTCTGTTGTCTCGCGTCAACTTTCTGAGACCCTTAAGAGTGTTACAAAGAGCTCTAATGAGATGCAACGTTTCTTAAAGATGCTCAATCGTAAACCTAATTCACTTATATTTGGAGATAAATAATGTTAAAAATATCACTATGGGCACTACTATTAAGCATCATATTGAGTGGTTGTGCAAGCACGCACTATTATGTACTCTCAACGCCCTCTTTGGCTAAACAGACCTACTTCTACCATGTAATGAGCATAGGGGTTGAGAAGGTAAGTTTGCCTAAATATCTCTTTAAAAGAGAGATTGCTGTAGCAAAATCCAGTAGTGAAGTAGCATTTTTATCGGATGGTACATGGGCAGAAGATTTAGATGAGAGTTTGACCCAACGACTTATTGGCTATTTACAAAAGAGTTTTAACCAACCCAATGTATATACCTATCCATGGGGAGTAGAGAGTCAACCTCGCAAAAGAGTACAGGTGCATATTTCCCGGTTTATCGCACAAGAGGGACGTGTCTATCTAGATGCCGCATGGCAGGTAGAAGATATGCCTACACACCATCAAAAAGCAGCCCTCTTTAGCACCACTGTAGAAGTAACAGAGCATACAACCACAGGCATAGTCAAGGCGATGGATAGTGCGTTTGCCAAGTTAGAAACATCTATTGCCAAGGGTATTAGAGCAAGATTGTAAAATCTGCTCCTTTGTCTGTATAGCTCGTTCCCATCCGTCCTGAGAGTGGTTTTTCACACTCTCAGGACGGATGGGAACGAGCAAAAAATACCTTTTCATTTTCTAGCCTTTAGCAGAGCGTCTGCGTCAAAACTGCATTTTGACTTTAGCTCATCAATTTGAGTTAAAGAAAATACCCCGCCACTTAATTTTTGCTCATGAACTAAATAATTTCGTATTCTTTCTCTAGTATTCAACATTATAGATTTAAACTTTTTTGAAGTCACGATATCATCATCATGCAACAATATTGGTTCAGAAAAATATTTTGCGTAAGTTTCAAAATAAGATGCACAATCCTGAGCAGCATCCAACACTTTATATGTCTCCCAAGCATTCTCAGGATGCTCTATCACAGTATTGTAAGCCCTGGCTACTTGAAACCCTATCTGTATTGTAATCTCCTCTTTTCCATAGGTTTTTACAATATACCGCTCCACATCATCCCTAACCCCATTATTATTAGTGTCAATACCCAAAAGCGTAGCATTATTCACTTTCGGGTCTGGCTCAGGTGGAAGTGTGTGTCCATTGACGACCCAGATGATGTTTAGGTCTATGGCATTTGAAAGTATCGTACCTACTTTGGCTTGCACTGTCACACTGCCATCTTTAAGAGCTGTAAGCGTGGTGCCGTTTACCTCTGCATTTTGTGCAGGGGTGATGATGTAGGTGATGTTTGCATCTACTGCTTTAGTACTGTGGTCTGAGTAGGTAGCCACTACAGAGAGTTGGACTCTCTCACCTTTGTTGAGGGTGGTTGCATTGCTCTCTAGGCTAAGGCTGGTGAGTGTCAGTGTGCCTGTACTTTTTACCACTATTACATCTCTTGTAACACTGCTTTCATTCCCAATAGTGTCTGCTGTAGCTACACGCACTACTATTGTAGCAAACATCAACCCCACCATCAAAAACATCACTATCTTCTTCATCCTCAATCCCTTTTTGGTAATATGGTTTGGTATAGTATAGCATATATTGCTCTCTCTCTTGATTTTTGGCTTCAATTTTGCTGAAGTGGGGTAATGGGGGGGGATTTGTGGTGGTTTTTTACCTTTAAATCCCTTTTTCATCTCTTATAAAAACAACAATGGCATAAAGAGACAATAAAGAGATAGGCAAAATAGCGGTTACTTCAGGAACTATCACACCATTGGTTCCGATTTGATTGAGACCATATAGGATTCCCCATATACCAAAGGTTGCACCCAAAGAGAGTACTATGATGATACCTGTGTTCATCATTCTTGCATGAAAAGGTATTTTAAAAAACAAAATCACCAACAGAGCTATAGCAAAAAGTGGTACCACAACTTTATCGTAAAAGACAGCCCTTATCTTGTCGGA
>JALVXW010000329.1 GCA_027038155.1 Sulfurovum sp. | reverse complement strand
CTATCTCATATTGTGTATGTTCTCCTGCCTTATAGAGTAGCAATCCAACAACTGTCGAAAAGGCAGGGTCTCGTAACTCCTCAAAAAGTCCATTAATATTTTTAGGATAAGCAACCCTAATAGACATACCAGAGAAGATAGCTTGTGCCAACTCTCTTATGCCTTTAAGTTTGCTCATCCCTCCTGTTAGGATTACCCCTGCACTAATCTGTTCTCTAATCGCTGATTTTTCAAGTGACTTTTCCAATATCATTAAAGCCTCTTCTACCCGAGCAAAAATAACAGAGTGTACAATCTCCAGTGAAACATCATTGCGGTTCTCTTCATCTCCGATAATAGGTAGTTCTATAACTTCATTAGAGCTCTCTACTAAATTTCCATGACGTATTTTGACATTTTCTGCTATCTGTAGAGGGGTATGCAGTGCCATTGATAAATCATTTGTAATGTGGTTGGAGCCTACACCCAAAAAGTCATTGTATCTAATGGAGTTACCTGTATGGATAACAAGATTAGAGGTCTGACCTCCTAAATCAATCACCGCTACACCCAACTCTTTTTCATCTTCGTCCATCGTTGCGATTGCAGAAGCATAGCCAGAGAGGACAATCCCATTTATTTCGATACCTGCTGAGCGTACCGCTTTTTTGAGGTTGGATAGATTGGATTTTTGTGTCATAATAATATTGACATCTACCTCCATACGAGAGGCATTCATCCCAAATGGGTCTTCAATAAAATCCTGATCATCTACTCTAAAGTTATAAGGTAACACATGTACCACTTCATATTCATTGGGTACATTGGCATTATAGAGTGCCGTTTGTATGACACGATTAATCTCTTTAATAGAGATATCTTTATTTAAGATATTGACAATACCTGTTGAGTTTAAAGATTTTGCGTAAGCGTTGGAGATGGAGACTGTTGCTACAGAGATATTTGAACCAGAAATACGCTTTGCATCATTAATTGCTTTTTTGATAGACTTTGATGCAAGTTCAATATTGGTAATGGCACCTTTTTTAACCCCTTGGGATTTGGTGATGCCGTGCCCTTGGACAGTTACTTCATTAGAATCTGAAATCTCAGCTATGATAGCACATATTTTAGTAGAACCGATATCAATAGCTAAAACCGTGTTACTCAATGGGTAAGTCCTTTTACATAAGTTTGGGTTGGATATTTTTTGTCTAGTAATTGTATCAAGTTTGATTCAAAAGTATTTTGTTTCAATCTATTGACAGTCTGTTTTACATTTTCTGTTTGATTTTCATCAATAGAAGAGATTTTTTGTTCCAAAATAGTATAGACGACAATTTTATCCGACAAGCTTATGATACCTTTTTCTTTAGAAGATGTAAAGAGTTTTTGTAAAAATTGTACACTTTCTTGAGTATTTAGTGCTTTGAGTTGAACATTTTTATCCAATTTGACAAAATCTGTGACAATTGCATTTTTGACATCAAATGTTTTTACTGTGTTCTCCGCCAATTTTGAAAGGGCTTCTCTTTTTGCCTGAAGTGTATAGTCTGAAAGCACCGCGTCTTTAGCCTCTTTAAAGCTTTTTTCTCTGGGTTCTGTAATGTTGTCAATCTTAATGGTTGCATATCTGCTATCTATAATCTTAGGTTTTACAATATCTCCCACACTCTTTGCTTGTAGTGCGGTCCAGATTTCATTGGTTAATATTGTATCTCCCACAGGAAGCGTTACTTTTTCTGTCGGCAAGAGAGTTCCTTTTTTAAAGGCGATATAGGCTTTTTGTGCAGCTTTTTTTGTCTTTTTGAGTTTGAATGCTTTACTTACTGCCTCTTTTGCTTCTGCAAAACTTAGTTGTTTTCCTTGTGCATCTGTAAAGTTGTAACTGTTTGCTTCGTAGTATGTTTTGAGTTCATCTTCTGTTGCATTGAGCTCTTTGCTGTCTGTCCATACAATAGAGAGGTCAAAGAGTCTGTTTGTCATATAGCGACTCTTTTGGTTCTCCCAAAAAGCTTTGAGTTTACTTTCATCTGTGGAGATGGTTACATCGTTGGTTGTCAAGACTTTGTAGGCTAGTTTGTCGCTTACATTCATCGCTGCACCGATTGTTTCTATCTCAAAAGGTAAAGCCTCTACATCAAGTAGAGCCAATGTCTTTTGAATAGTCAGTTCATCTTTAATGGTTGACTCAAAAAGCTTTATATTTATATGTTGTGCATTGAGGTACTCTTTGTAGAGTGTTTTGTCAAATTTCCCATCTTTTTGAAAAACTGGAATTGTGGCTATCTTTTGTGCTACCTCTTTGTCTGAGACAACAATGCCTGCATCTTTGGCAAAGTTAAGAATCTTAGCCTGTGTTTCAAGTCTTGCAAAAGCTTGTTGAATAAGCCCCATCTCTTTTGCTTTTTTCTCATCAAGTTTACCACCCATAGCTCTGTTGTATTGGTCGTAAATGTTACTGTAAACCAGATTGAGTTTATTTTGGGGAATCTCTATATCACCCACTTTTGCTATGCTTCCGGCTTTGCCACTAAGATTATAGCTCCCCCAGCCTACAAACCCCGCACCTATAAAAGCGATGGTCGCTACCCATATAGTCCATACCAGATATTTATTGTGTTTTTGCATCCAACTAATCATACTTCATCTGCCTTCTATCGAAAAATTTGTATAATCTTATCTAAATAATAGTTAAGAGAGTTTGACATGTCAGGCAAAAACAGTGAAATGATGCAACGAGACCTAGAGGTTATTTGGCATCCTTGTACACAAATGAAAGACCATGAAACGTTACCGCTTATTCCTGTCGCATCAGCAAAAGGGGTCTATTTGTATGATTTTGATGGGAATAAATATATTGATGCGGTAAGCTCTTGGTGGGTCAATCTTTTTGGGCATAGCAATCCGTATATCAATGAAAAAATGAAAGAGCAGTTAGATACATTGGAGCATGTATTGCTCGCAGGCTTTACCCATAAACCTGCGATTGAACTTGCCCATAAACTTGTCAACATTGCCCCACAGGCATTACAAAAAGTTTTTTATGTTGACAATGGTTCAAGTGCTGTTGAGGCAGCACTTAAGATGAGTTACCATTATCACCTAAACAGAGGAAAGCGTAAACCTGTTTTTCTCTCGTTGACAAACTCCTATCATGGAGAAACTATAGGGGCATTGAGTGTGGGTGACGTGAGTCTTTACAAAGAGACCTATGAGCAGCTGCTTATCCAAAACATGCAAGTACCTGTACCTTACAACCAGAGTCAAGAGGCAGCACAAAGGGCATTGTATGATTTGGAAAAAGTGTTCAAAGCAGATGCAGACAGGATTGCTGCGTTGATTGTGGAACCTCTTATCCAAGGGGCAGGGAGTATGCATATGTATCATCCTGACTATTTGGAAGGAGCAAGACGCCTAACCAAAGCGTATGATGTGCATTTGATTGCAGATGAGATTATGACAGGGTTTGGGCGTACAGGGCGTATGTTTGCCTGTGAGCATGCAAACATATCTCCAGACTTTATGACACTCTCCAAAGGGTTAACAGGAGGGTACCTGCCTCTCTCTGTGGTAATGACAACAGATGAAATCTATCAGGCATTTTATTGTGACTACAACGAACACAAAGCCTTTTTGCACTCCCACTCCTATACAGGTAATCCTTTGGCGTGTGTGGCAGCATTGGCAACATTGGATATTTTTGAAAAGAGTGATGTATTGGGTGACAATAGAAAAAAATCTGACTATATCAAAGAGAAACTAAAACGCTTTAATGCCTTAGAAAATGTCAAAGAGGTACGACAACAAGGCATGGTAGCAGCAATAGAGTTAGAGGGGTACCGAGCCAGTGAACGTATAGGACTAAAAGTATATACCTATGCTTTAAAACAGGGAGTGCTTTTAAGACCGTTGGGTAATGTTATCTACTTTATGCCCCCTTATATTATTACCTATGAAGAGATAGATACAATGATAAGTGTGGCATACGAGGGGATAAAAGGTCTCTAGATTTGGGTTTTATTTTTTGAGTTTTTTAAAGAGACTCTTTTTGGTTTGATGAAGTCTGCTATAGTGTTTTGTGGCTCTCTTGATGCCTAAATCTGCCGCCTCTTTGTAGAGCTCTTTGGCTTTGCTCAGGTTGGGAGTTGTGCCTATACCATGTTCATAAAACTGACCCAAATCACAGAGTGCTTCGGGATAATTGTCTATAGCAAGCTCCTGCATAAGATCAAAAGATGCATGAATATCTTTTCTTAAAAGAGAGCCTCTGTAGAGTTCTCTTGCCAATGAAAACCGTGCATATTTGGACTCTGTGGCACCACAAATAAGCAAAAGTTGTGCCGCCTCGGTATAGTGCTTTTCTCGGATAAGATTTTTAATATTTTCTAAAATATGCTCTATTCTCTCTTCACTATACCCCTCTGTGGCAATCGTATCTAGTAGATTTTTTACACTATCGGGTTGTGTCTCTATTTTTTGTATCAGAGGATATTTCTCTTTGAAATCAACAAATTTTTGGGCTATGTCTGGTATGGGTGCATAATATAATATTTCACTAGATAATACATCCTCTACAGAGGGATCTATCTCTTCTTTTTTCTCCTCTTTTGCTTCTTCTTTCTGTTCTGTTGTCTCTTCTTCTTCTTTAGGTTCACTCTCTCTCTCTGGCATATCCGTATCTGAAGGAGTGATTAATATATCTTTTGCTTCTATATTGAGAAGCGAATCAAAATTAATTGGACTATCTTCCTCTTTGGATTCTGTCAATTTTTTAAGAGGGGCAAAATCATCAATGGCTATTTCTGTATCATACTTTACCACATCTACAGGGTTGTTTTGATGGTTTGAGTCAATAATAAGTTGAAACTCATCAATGATGGCTTGCTCTTCTGATGAGAGGATAGATGTCTCTTTTTGTGTGTGCTGTTCTACCTCCTTTTCTATGTCTGAAAATAGAGAATTGCTAGGTGAAAGCTGGTCGCTACGCTGTACGACTTCCTGGGGAGCAAAATCGATATACTCTGCGATAAGCACTTGTGCCTGTGCATAGTTTCCTGCTTGCAAGAGTGAGAGTATCTTTTGGATAGCAACATCTGTTTTGATGGGTGTGAGTTTTAGCATCTGAAGTTGTATCGTCTCCATGTCAGTCATAGAGATGGCAAGTTTAATAATGGTTAGTCGCTTCTTTATTTGGTTCATTCTTCTTCTTTGTTAGGTTCATTAAGATGAAGTATAACAAAAAAATACTGTTTACAGGTTTGCAGAGAGAGCCAATAATCTACATGAATTTTCTAAAATAGAGATCTTTTTTGCCATCTCTGTAATGTCTCTGTCGTATGAGATGAGTCCAAACCCTTTAATAAGAAGCAGGTGGGTGTTGTGTTCTTGAAAAAAACGTGGTATCTCATAGGGTGCACGCTCCAGCCAATCATCTATATTTTTGGGGTCATACACAATCACTTCTCCCAATACCTTTTTCCCAAAATAGTCTTTGGGAGAGACTTTGCCATGTTTGAGTGAGTATGCCGTTGCATAGGGTGGCATGGTATAGGAGATATATTTGGCATTGGGAATCATCTCATAGATGTGTTCATGTATATGTACATCTGCATTTGCCATACTCCAACGATAGTCACGTTTATGACAATCCAGTCTGACAAGAGATGCCTCTGTTACTTCATCAAGAATGGTCTCTTTAGTGTTAATAATAAACCCATGTGCAGAAATACGTGCAGAGATAGAGCCATGAAAGACCCCAAAAAAGTTTTTGTTAAAGAGTGAAAGTGAAATATGCTTAATATCATTGACAAGATGCTTATCCATAAGAGAAACCTTTATTAGGAATATTTGGGTATTATAACGGTTCAATTAAAAATTAAAAATTAAAAATTAAAAATTCTCAAAGGAATTGTGTGAAAATCCCTCATATCCCTGTACTCTTAAATGAAGTGTTAGACAGTTTTAGCAATCTCTCCAAGGGGTATTTTGTAGATTGTACTTTAGGGTATGCAGGGCATAGTTCGGAGATATTGACCCACTATCCGCACCTAGACCATATAGGCATAGACAGAGATGATGAAGCGTTGGCATTTTCTAAAAAACGTTTAGAGCCTTTTGCCAAAAGAAGCAAACTCTACAAAGGTACTTTTGCAGAGGTTTTTCCCACACTGCAAGAGTCTCCTGTTGTTGGAGT
>JALVXW010000328.1 GCA_027038155.1 Sulfurovum sp. | reverse complement strand
ACTCGCCTTAGCGAATTCAAGAAAATCTAACGCAGAGTATGGGCGAAAGCACTGCACCCTTCGGGAAGAGTGAGAGAAGGCAACCTGCAAGCAAAAAAATCTTTGAATTAACCAGTTAGTCCTACAGATTTTTTTACTCACATCTTACCTCCTCTCACTCTTTCAAAAGTTTGGGTATTTACTTAGTGGGGCAATAGGCACTCTTTCGCAGTACTAGCTGAGCTAATTCAAGAAAGAGTAACAACGCATAGAGGAAAGCTAGAGATGCCCAAAGGGTGGACAATGCAAACGCAATCTTGCATAAAATATTTACTTCGTCTTAGCTATGGCTAGGACTCATAAATCTCTTACACAATCTTACATTTGCATTGCCCATTGTGGGTATTACCTATTATTAGAGGTGCCCTGAAGAGCTTAACCCAACAGTAACACCTTTAGTGCCTCTACAGACCTTATGGCATTGCTATGTTCTGTAAACCCCCAATCTACCATAATATACTCCATACCCGCACGCTTGGCAGCCTCTGCATCACGTGGACCATCACCGATAAAAAGAGCCTCATCTGCACTACATCCTACCTCATCCAATACCTTATAAAGCATATCTGGAGCTGGTTTGCCCTCTGCTACATCATCATAACACCCTATAGCATCAAAAAGATCCATAATCTCCAAATACCCCAATGACTCTAAAGTGGATTTTCGGTAGGCATTGGTAGCTACTGCGAGGCTATAGCCTTTGGATTTAAGTGACTCCAATAATACTTTTATGCCCTCATAGAGTACCAGCTCTTTATCGTGATTTTTACTATAATACTCAGAAAACCATCGCTCATGGTCTGCATCAAAGGCTTTGGCGTGGTAAAAGGTCTGAGCAGGATTAATCGTATGGTCATTAACCAAACGTAAAATCTTCTCTGGCTCCATAGGCTCAAAACCTAGGTTTTTACGCACATAGTTAATGGCATTGGCTATAGTGATAGAGCTGTTTACCAGTGTCCCATCCATATCAAAAATAATAAGTTTTTTCTTTATCATTTTACTTCTTGTTGTCATTTTCACTACTATTACCCCACTAAGTAAATACCCAAATTTTTGATGCTGTGATTTCGTTCATAATCAAGGCAGATTTTTGAAGGACTCGCCTTAGCGAATTCAAGAAAATCTAACGCAGAGTATGGGCGAAAGCACTGCACCCTTCGGGAAGAGTGAGAGAAGGCAACCTGCAAGCAAAAAAATCTTTGAATTAACCAGTTAGTCCTACAGCTTTTTTCACTCACATCTTACCTCCTCTCACTCTTTCAAAAGTTTGGGTATTTACTTAGTGGGGTAATACTGTTGACTTCGATACAGATAGAGAGGCTAATCAACAACAACGAGACACCCGTTATCAAATAGACGGCATACTGCAAATTACCAGGAGAGTAGCGTATCATTCTCATCATAGATAGGAAATGCCGAAGTCACCACCATTGTATTGCTTACAAGCACACGTTCTATATCACCATCTTTTATAATATTGGAGATATTACGTCCCATAATATAACAGAGATAGGCTCTGGCTTTTACGCGTATTTGGGCATACTCCTGCATCTCTTTAATTTGCATAAAAATCCTTTTTTAGGTTATCTTTCCTACAATATCACCAAAGTGTACTTTTTGATTTATTGCCACTTGAGGGAAGATGCTCCCTTTTTCCGAGAACATAAGCATTGTAGAGCCCATCTCAAACCAGCCAAACATCTCTCCTTTGTCGAGTACCAAATCTTCATAGGTATAGTGTTTGGGTTCTCTTATCTCTGAATTGGTGCGTATATTTTCTTCAAAAGTGACTACCATTTTTCCTACATTGAGTGCACCTACGAGTACCAGTACCTGCACCCTACCCTTTTCATCTTCGCACGCAATCACAACACGCTCATTTTCTATAAAAAGATTGGGCATGTTTCTAAGCAGTGGGAAGTTGACAGGATAGAGCTTGCCAGGAATATGCGTAAGACTCACAATTTTGAGTTTCATAGGCATATGGTAACGATGGTAATCTTTGGGCGAAAGATAAAAGTTGATAAACTCCCCTCCTTCAAGCTTTTTTGCCAAACCAGCATGGAATACCCCAAAAAGCCTCTCTATATCATAAGACATCCCTTTAATTTGATAGGCTCTCCCTTCTGTTATGGTACCTGCATCAGTAATAAGGGCATCAACTCCAGAGATAAGAGCTTGGCTATCCTCTGGTAGTACTGGTGGTGTCACAAAGGCTCGTGTAAAGAGTTTGTTGAGTGTAGGGTAGCTACTTGGTGCATCAAAATGTGACATATCTAGCCCCATGAGTTTAACATATGAGGCATTAATAAAATGCTGTATAAGCGAAGGGAACTCTTTGGAGGCAAACTTTCCAAAAGCCGATGAGATAACTGAAGTATAGTGTTTTTTCATAAATCTAAAAATCCTAAAATAAAAATAATCTCTATTATACACATTTCTCTATAGAATTACGATAGTTTTTATCTAAATTTTGCTATAGTTAAATAAAAAATATTCTATATCTTTTTAAGGTAACGTTATGAAAAAATTAATATCTTTAGCTCTCATAGGAGCAACACTGGGTTCTGTTAGCCTTATAGCCGATGAAAATAATGGACTCTACGTTGGTGGAGCATACGCCTCAACAAATATAGAACTCTCAGTAGATGGATTGGGTGTAGCAACACAAAATATGTTGGATGCTTCATCTGACAGTGTAATGCTACTTGCAGGATACAATATTAGCAAAAACTTAGGCGTAGAGGGCAGATACTATCTTAACGCTTCTGAGATTGCATTTGATTCCAAAACAAAAAACACTATATTTTCTGGAACCTACAAAGCAGAGACTATCGCCTTTTATACCAAACCCAAATATGAGATGGGTATCTTTACACTCTATGGACTGCTTGGAGTGAGCTTCAACAACTATACCGCCAACAGACTCCTTGGGGGCAACAGTGATGATGCACTCTTCTCTTGGGGTGGTGGTGCCAAATTTAATGTAACTAAAAGTTTGGGGCTCTTTGTTGACTATACAGATTTGGGCAAAAGTGATACGCTTGTCAATACCAACCTCTCTTCATGGAACTTGGGTGTTTCATTTCAATTTTAGGGTATAGTTTTGGCAAAATATATACTCTTTGATACAGAAACCACCGGTGCAGGCGAAAATGACCGCATTATACAAATAGGGGCGATGATAGTCCACGATAGAGAGACGATAGAGGTTTATAATGAACTCTGTTTGGCAGATGTTCCCATTGGCATAGAGGCGATGGAGGTACACAACATTACCCCAGACATAATACAGAACAAACCTCCCTACAAAGCATTGGCATTTACCAAAAAACTAGAAGCATACAATACCAAAGAGAACTATCTTATTGCCCACAATATATCATTTGATTTGGGAATGTTGAAAAAGGAGGGGTTTAAAAACAACTATACCCTCATAGATACACTGCGTTGTGCAAAACACCTGCTCCCTGACTCTCCTCACCATCGATTGCAGTATCTACGTTATGCGTTGGAGCTTTATCGTACTGAAGAGGCAGAGGCAAAAAAGATGAATATTGTCATCAAAGCTCACGATGCCATAGGTGACGTACTTGTAATGAAACTACTCCTCTCAAGACTGGTCCAACTTACACAAGAGAAGTATCCAGATAGCAACCCTATGGTAAAGCTTGCAGAGCTAACCCAAACACCTGTGCTGCTGAAAACATTCAAATTTGGAAAATACAAAGACAAAGAGATTAAAGAGATAGCCAAAAGAGATAGTGGCTATATAAACTGGATGAAAAACAATATGGATTTAGATGAAGATTTAGCCTATACGCTAGAGTATTATCTACATGCATAACTTTCTGGAGAGTATCTATGTTTAGATTTGCCATAGCTCCTACCAAAGATATGGATATAGACAACTTACGTCTTGCTATACTCAACTATCTTCTCTCTCAACAGCGTCAAGCCCCTTTTACTGTGCGTATAGAAGATTTGGACAAAGAGGCGGTGATTGAAGGCAAAGATACAGAGATGATGCAGATTTTAGAGAAATTTGCACTCAAACATACAACTGTTTTGCACCAAAGCGAGAGAAAAAATATCCACCAAACATTGGCTATTGGGCTGCTTAAAGAGGGTAAAGCCTTTATCTGTACCTGCGAGAATAACGTCTGTAACGGCAGATGTGTACATAAAGAGAAACAAGCACTTGAAACCATTCAAAAAAGTGCCAAACCCTTTAGCTTACGCATTAAAAATGAAGAGGATCCCAGTACCTCATTTGTCATTTTAAACAACGATACAACACCAAGTGCTCTCTTTGCTACAGCCTGTGATGATATGTTGGAGGGGATTGAGTATATTGTTGCACAAGAGAGACTAAAACCACAACAAAAGCAGCTAGAGTCTATCAAAAAATATTTAGGCTACCAAGAGCATACAACCTATCTCTATCTTCCTGACATAGAGACCAAAGAGAACCAAACATACACCCTTCAATGGCTCTTTGAAGAGGGGTATATCCCTGATGCGATTATCAACCATATACTTCTACTAGGATACAACGATGCACCCAAAGAGCTCTTTACACTCCCAGAAGCCATAGCATGGTTTGATATTGAAAAAGTCTCAAAAGAGCATGCACTGTTTGATATAGACAAGCTGCGTCTTTTAAACAAAGAACATCTTAAAAGATTAGATGATAAACTGCTATCAACAGTTTTTGGATTTGCCGATGAGAAGATAGGCAAACTTGCCAAACTCTATATTGAGCATGGTGCAGCAACGCTTAAAGAGCTAAAAGCCCATATTACACCTATCTTTACACCAAAAACATTTGAAGGTAAGTGGGAGACGCAGATGCATATACTTGAAAAGCTTATTTGGGAAGCTCCTGTGTTACATGAGTATGATGACTTTATACAATACCTTATGGAGAAATCAAAACTAGAAGAGCCTGCATTTTTCATACCCTTGCGGATGCTCCTTACAGGTACGCAGAGTGGTCCTGAACTCTCAGAGATATACCCATTTATCAAATCATATATACTGGAGATTGCCTCATGATACTTGAACTATACGGATTGGTACACTCACTAATGACACTCTATATTTGGGTAATCATTATTGCCTCATTTTTAAGTTTTGTACAACCTGACCCCTACAACCCTATTGTGCAGACACTCTATCGTCTCACAGAGCCTGCCTTTGCTTTTGTACGCAAAAAAATGCCCTTTGTTCTTTTTTCGGGGATTGACCTCTCACCTCTTGTGATTATCTTTGGGTTACAGACAATTGACATTATCATCCGAAATCTACTTCTTAGCTAGCCTGTAGATGTCTATACGTTTCTTGCTGCTGGTTGTGGTACTCTTTGGTACAACAACCCTTTATGCCAAATATTTCAGCTTTTCACACGTGCATCAGATGCCAAAAAGCATCGAAAAAGACTACTATATCTGGCGATTTCTTTTGCAAAAAAGCACCACACCTCTTGAGGCTACTACGATAATCTCCGAGGTAACAAAACTCAATAAAAAGTTGCGTACAGCCTACAAAAACAAAACAGGTCTTGCTCCCAATATATACTACAATACAAAAGGTACGTCAACGCTTCATCGAAAAAGACCTAGCACTTGGAAAATACGCCACCATGCCAAAAAAAACTTCAACAAAGGTCTTGCTCTCATGAAAGAGAGGCGTGCAGAAGAAGCAGCAAAATATTTTGAGACAGCCAGACTCTACTATACAAAACGTGAAGATATAGACAAGGCACTCTTTTGGCTCTATCTTAGCACAAACAGTATGAAGTACCTTAAAGCATTACGTCAAAGTCATGATGTCAATATCTATACACTCATGGCAGCAGACAGCATGAAAGCACGCTACCCCAAAACAATTACAGAGTACATCAAAGAGCGTAGCTATCTTGATCATTTTGACATTACAGACCCTATTGCGTGGGCAAAAACAAAAAAACAGATTAGGTCAAGTCACAATCTTGACAGCTTGGCGGAGGAGTACAAGTCACAAGAGAGCATAGGTATCTACACTTACATTAAAGCGAAAGCAAGTAAATTTAAAGATATCTATTTTCCTATGCCTTATCGTGATGCACTCAAAGAGATGCCCAAAAAAAGACAAGCACTCATCTATGCAATTGCTCGTCAAGAGAGCCGTTTTGTGCCTGCAT
>JALVXW010000327.1 GCA_027038155.1 Sulfurovum sp. | reverse complement strand
ACAATGCATCACTTTTTCAAGGTGAAGGCTTTGAATTTGCAGAGTTGCGTGAATATATCTATGGAGATGATGTACGTAAGATAGACTGGAAAACCACAGCAAAACTGGGTAAGCCTTTTGTCAAAGTTTACAAAGAGGAGCGAGAGTTAAATGTAGTGGTGGTCTCTATGCTTTCAGGATCAACCTATTTTGGTACAGTGAAACAAAAGTCTGACATCATCGCTGAGACGGTGGCAACACTGGGTTTTTCAGCCATTAAAAATGCAGACCTCTTTTCGCATATGATTTTTGCAGATAAAATGTATGGGTTTTCCAAACCAAGCAAAAAGCTCTTCTCTGTACACAAAGCAGTAGAAGATGTAGTGGAGTTTGACCCCATAGGAAAAGAGGCAGACTATACGGTTTTGGTAGAGACACTTGTTAATCGTTTAAAAAAGAAAGCTTTGCTTTTCATCATCTCTGATTTTGTGGGTGAGATAGATTTAAAACTGTTGGCTAAAAAACATGATGTTTTTGCAGTTATCGTCCGTGACAAGTTTGAGGAAGACCCCTCTGAACTTGGCTATCTTAGACTTATAGATATGGAGACAAAACAGAGTTTTGAAGGCAATATAGACAGCAGTACATTAAAAAGTTATAAAAAAGCACTCTATGAGAATGATGAAAAACTCTATAAGCAGTTTAAAAAACAGGGTGTGCGTTTTACAAAAGTCTATACCCATGAAGAGCCAACACTGAAACTTATGAAAAGAATGCGGTAGGGTGGGCATTCCTGCCCACCTTGAATGATATTGGTGGGCAGGAATGCCCACCCTACGGAGAAATATATGGAAAATAATTTAACAGCACAATTAAGAGACATTAAGCCTTTGTTGGAGATTCCCGATAGTTCTTACTATATCTATTGGAGCTTAATCATTTTTGGCGTTTTGCTGGCAGTAGGTGTATTGTTTTTTGTCTTGAAAAAACTGTGGGATAACAGGAGAATAAACCTCGCAAAGGGATATTTGGAAGCTATTAAAAAAATAGATTGGATAGATGCAAAAAAATCAGCCTATGAAGCAACACATTATGCAAGATTATTGGCGACAGATGAACGAAGAAAAGAGCTCTTTTCGCAGCTTGAGCCTATGCTTGAGAAATATAAATATAAAAAAGAGGTGGATGAAGTAGACGCAGATACACGTAATCAGTTCAACCTCTATGTGCAGGTGGCAGATGAGTCAGTTTAGTTTTGAATATCCGTATCTATTGGCAGTGATATTTTTGTTTATTGTCTGTGCCAAGGTGTGCAAAGAGCGTAGTAGGGCTATCTTTTTTCCGCATGTAAAAACGTTGATGGTGCAGGGTCATAGTAGCTCTTCACTTTTGACATGGCTAAAATGGATAGGTATTACTGCAGCCGTGATTGCCTTAGCATCACCGGTGATTACCAAGTCTTACACAAACTCCAAAAAAGAGGGACGTGATATTGTATTGGTTTTGGACTCTTCTGATTCAATGCGTCAGCCTTTTGATGCTTCGTATCGTTCTAGGTTTGAAGTGGTTAAAGAGGTGGTTGGTGATTTTATCAAAAAAAGAAAAAATGACCGTATAGGGATGGTGACTTTTGCAGATATTGCTTTTATTGCCTCACCTTTAACCTTTGAAAAGGAGTTTTTGACCAATATTACAAAGATGCAAAAATTGGGTATAGCGGGGAAACGTACAGCCATTAATGATGCCATCGTGCAGAGTTACAATCTTTTAAGTAAAAGTAAGGCAAAGTCAAAGATAGTCATATTGCTTACTGACGGGATGGATAATATGTCTAAAATTCCTTTTGCTGATGTGATTAATCTCATTAAGAAACGAGATATTAAACTCTATACTATTGGTATAGGGGATGCACGTGATTATAATGGTGCTTACCTTAAAGCTTTGGCTGATGCTGGGCATGGTAAGGCATATGGGGCAAGAGATGCTACAGCATTAGAGAAGATTTATGAAGAGATAGACAAACTTGAAGCGACTAAAATAGACGATAAAAAGATTGTGCAACATACATACTTGTATATCTACCCACTCTTTTTGGCGATTTTGAGTTTGTTACTTTTTGTATATTTAAGAAACAGTAGAGGAGTATAAGATGAGTTTTGTTAATCCTCAATTTTTTTGGGCACTTGCAGTTCCTTTTGTTATTTTTGTATTTCTTGTGAGCACAAATAAAGAGAGACTTTCTCGTGTTTTTGATGAGAAGGTACTTAAACGTCTCTCTGCTGCTGATGAAAGTATGCCAATAACAGTACGTAATCTTTTGATGTTATTGGCTATCTTTTTTATGATAGTGGCAATAGCACGACCTGTAATGGAAAAAGGTAATAAAAAGGTAGAGGTGCAAGGATTGACGCTGCTTACGGCATTGGATATCTCTGGTTCAATGCGAAGCAAAGATGTCTATCCCAACCGTTTAACTTTTGCCAAAACAAAAATGGCACAGTTTTTTGATGCCATGCCAAGTGATGAGATAGGCGTGGTGGCATTTGCCTACAGCTCTTTTGTTTTAGCACCTTTTTCATCCGACAAAGAGACGCTTAAAATGATGGTAGATGGTGTAGATGATTCATACATTAATATGGGTTCTACGGATTTCGCAGCATTAGGTGAGTTGGCAAGTAAGTTGCTTGAAGAGAAAAAACCTAAGATTTTGGTCCTCTTTAGTGATGGTGGCGATGAAGAAGCCATCGCAGGTTTTGCAGATATACTTAAAGCTAATAACATAGACCTTTATGTGGTGCTTGTAGGTACAGACAAAGGTGCACCTGTACTCGATGAAAATGGTAAACCTTTGGCACAAAAAGATGGCACCATTGCCATTACACAGCGTAATGATGCACTAGGTGAACTCGCCAAAGAGAATGGTGGTGCATACGTCGTAGCAAGTAACGGAAAAGAAGATATACAGCAGTTAGTCAATGTCATTAGGGGCAAATATAAAAACCAACAACAAGGTGCAGTGACCATCAAAGAGAGAGTGGAGTATTTTTACTATCCGCTTGGACTTGGACTCTTGTTACTGCTCATAGCATTTAGTTCAATGCCAAGAAGAGTGAGCAGTGGGCAACGAGCAGTGAGCAATGGAGGTTTAAAATGAAAAAATTGATAATACTATTCACTATTCACTATTCACTATTCACTTGCATTTATGCAGGGATTACAGATTTTAAAATCATAGAGAAGGCAACAAAAGCGTATGAAGCAAAAGAGTACACAAAAAGTGCCACTCTTCTTAAAAAACTTGATACAGAGAGTCCTCAAAAGCAGTATGATTTAGGGAATACTTTGTATAAAAGTAAAAATTATGATGGGGCACTAGAAGCGTATAGAAAGGCTAAAGGTGTAGATGAGGCAACACGTTTACATAACATAGGTAACAGCTATTTTCAAAAGCAGGAGCTAGATAAAGCCATAGAATCATACGAGAAGTCTCTCAAACTTAGAGATGATAAAGATACAAAGTTTAACCTGGAACTTGCAAAGAAAATGAAGAAGAAAAAACAGCAGCAGAAGAAAAAGAAGCAGCAAAAAGATAAAAAAGACCAGAAGAAAAAAGATCAGAAGAAAAATAAAGATCAGAAGAAAAATAAAGATCAGAAGAAAAATCAAAAGAAAGACGACAAAAAGCAAAACAAGAAAAATCAAAATAAAAAAGATAACAAGAAAAAAGACGATAAAAAAAAGAAAGATAAAAAAGACGGTAAAAAGAAGGACGACAAGAAAAAAGAAGGTGATAAGAAAAAGTCAGATTCCAAAAAAGAGAAAAAGCCAAAAGACAAAAAAGGCGATAAAGAGAGTGCCCAGTCTAAAGCCCAAAAGAAAAAGAGTAAAGAAGAAAAATTGAAAGAACAAGAGTTAAGGCGTCTGATGAAAAAGATGCAAAAAGGTAAAACACCTACAATGATGTACCAAATGGGTACAGCTAAAAAGCCAAGAAAGGATGATGATGTTAAGCCATGGTAGAAAAGAATTAAAAATTAAAAATGAAAAATTAAAAAAGATAGGAAAACTGTTTTTAGCACTATTTACTATGCACTATGCACTATTTACCCTGCTGCAAGCTGCTGGTGTAAAAGCCACAGTAGATACAGTAGAAGTAGTCAAAGGCAATCCTGTCACACTTTATATAAAGGCAACAGGTGGAAGTGCAGCATTTCCTCGTATTTCTAGGGTTGGTACAGCACCAGTTACTGGTACTTCTACATCAAACAGTCGTAATATAAGCATGGTAAATGGTTCTGTAAAGTCTGAAGTGAGTACGACGAAGATTGTACAGTTTGTGCCTGAGCATGATATGACTATTCCCTCTTATACGGTCAATATCTCTGGCAAAACATATAAAACAGACCCCATAGAGATAAAAGTTGTTACCTCTAATGCACCTACGACACAGGGCAATGCACTCTTTACCTTGCAGATGCATACAAATAAAACCAAAGTACGTGTAGGTGAGTCTTTTATGGTAACTGTCTATTTCTCTTTGCGTAATGATGTAAAGCTTTCACAAGAGGTACAATATACACAACCTGATTTATCTGACTTTATTGTGGTAAAAGATGCTGACAAAAAAGCCTACATTAAGGGGAACTATCAGGTACAAGAGGTGCGTTATATTGTCACAGCACAAAAAGAGGGGAACTTTACAATTGCTCCAGCAAGTGCGAAAGTGGGAGTACCAGATAGAAGTAGAAGAGATATCTTTGGTATCACTTTTGGTACAAAATGGTATCAAACCACATCCAATGCACTTCAGATAGAAGTGCTGCCTCAAACAAAAGATACAGACCTTATTGGTGACTTTAAAGTGACATCAAATATTGATGCCCAAGAGGTAAAAGCCAATAAACCTGTAAACCTTACTGTGAAAATAGAAGGAAAAGGAAATTTAGAAAACTTTGAGTTTCCAAAGTATGAGATAGATGGAGTGACTGTCTATAGTGATGATGCCAAGGTAGATACTAAAGTAGTCAACAATGAACTCTATAGTACCTATATAAAAAGTTTTGCCTTTATTTCTGATACAGATTTTCATATTCCTGAGCGTACATTTAGTATGTTAGATACCAAAACAGATAGGGTCAAATCGCTTACTGTCCCAGCGTACGATGTGAAAGTTAAAAACAGTAGTGTAGGACATAGTGCTACAGCAGCTACATTATCTAAAAATGGTATAGTGCAGACCAAACTTCCTCAAACAGTTACGCCAAAAGAGGTAGTGGTAGAGAAAAAAGTAGAGGTAAAAAAAGTAGCATGGTGGATGCTTCTTTTGGCATTTATAGCAGGGGTGTTGGCAATGTATTTGGTACGGTTTATCCCTGCAAAAAAACCAAAGCCTTACAAAGAGAGTGAAGCGCTTAAAATTCTTTATGGACATATGAGCGAAGATGCAAAAGTAGAAGAGATGGTGCGTAAACTCTATGCCAAAAAGAGCGGTGATAAGCATGTACAAATAGACAAAAAAGAGCTTAAAGAGATGGTGGAGCGTTTTAGGTAGTGTGGTTATAATATCTTTATGATTTATTATATTTATACCGAAACCGAAACTGAATTTATAGACAAGGTAAAAGCCTATTTGGAGACCAAAGAGGTAACTTACCTCTCTTTTGATGCACTGGAAGATTTGGATGTACGTACAGTACACCATTTTTTAGTTACTGGTTGTGTAGAAGAGATAAAACGTGTACTTGCCATTGCTCATCAAAATAATCTGCCTGTAGGCATTATTCCTACAGCCAAACAAAAAGAGCTTATGCGTACCTTTGCTTTGCCTTCCAAGCTTGAAGATGCAGTGGAACTTGCTTTAGCCCCTTCAGAAAAACCTTTAGATGTACTCTACGCCAATGGCAGTGTAGTTTTACAAGAAGTAGTCGTAGGAGATGCACCACCACTTGATGTGTTTGATACCGCATTGGGAGAGAAAACCTATTTTGACAGAATTAAGATATTTTGGCGTACCATAAGAAAGGTTAAAACGCTTCAACATACCCAAATGAAAATCACCGATGCCAATGCCAATGAGATAAAACTCTCCGCAGTGGGGGTTGTGGGGCTAGAGTACCCAAACAATACTTTTGCTTCCAAACTCATCTCCTCACAGTTGAGTGCCAGTGATGGTAAACTCTCTATGGTCATACTCTCCCCTACGTCTATTGTGCAGTATATGGGGTATCTGTTTAACTCTTTGGTTTCACACTTGACACCTAC
>JALVXW010000326.1 GCA_027038155.1 Sulfurovum sp. | reverse complement strand
AGATAGAGGGTGGAAAAGAGAGAGCTCACATAGTAGAAGCACTTACTAAAAACTCCATAGCAGTTCTAGGACACATAGGGCTTATGCCACAGTTTTTAAGAAGTGATGGTGGCTATAAAGTTCGTGGCAAAGAGCAATCAGACATAGACGCACTTGTAGAAGATGCTAAAGCCTTAGAGAGAGCAGGAGCATTTGCTATCGTTGTTGAGGGTGTCAAAGTTGAGGCTGCTAAAGCCATCACCGAGGCAGTTAGTGTACCAACCATAGGCATAGGTGCAGGAGATGTAACCGATGGTCAAGTGTTGGTTTGGTCTGATATGTTTGGTTTTTTTGAAGCGTTTAAACCTAAGTTTGTTAAGCAGTATATGGATGGAGCGAAACAGATACGTCAAGGATTAGCGAGTTACCGCAACGAAGTCAAAGGGCGTGAATTTCCCAGTGAGGAATATACTTACTAATGGAACGTATGGTTGAAATAGAGCGTTTTGAAGATGAATCTACCTATGAGGTCTCTTTGCGTCCTAGTGGATGGGATGAGTATATTGGTCAAGAGAAGATAAAAAAGAACCTCAAAGTTTTCATAGAAGCGAGTAAAAAAAGAGATGAGGCGTTAGATCATATTTTATTTTTTGGTCCTCCCGGGCTGGGGAAAACAACGATTGCCAATATCATCTCTAGTGAGATGCATGCAAACATTAAAACTACAGCAGCCCCTATGATAGAAAAAGCAGGCGATTTGGCAGCACTTCTTACCAATATAGAAGAGGGAGATATACTCTTTATTGATGAAATTCACCGTATGAGTCCTGCGATTGAAGAGATACTCTACCCTGCGATGGAGGATTTTAGGCTAGATATTATTATTGGTTCTGGGCCTGCGGCACAAACAGTAAAGATAGACTTGCCACGCTTTACACTTATAGGGGCAACCACAAGAGCAGGTATGCTCTCCAATCCGCTACGTGAACGTTTTGGGATGCATTTTCGTATGCAGTTTTATACCCCTGAGGAGTTAGCTCAAATTGTGACACAAGCTTCATATAAGTTAGAAAAAGTAGCCCAAAAAGAGGCAGCCACAGAGATAGCAAGACGTAGCCGTGGGACACCTCGTATTGCCTTACGCCTCCTTAAACGTGTACGTGATTTTGCCGAGGTGTTGGATGAAGAGGAGATAAGCTTGGAGCGTGCAAAGTATGCCTTGGACCAATTGGGTGTCAACAATTTAGGTTTTGATGAGCAGGATATTCAACTACTTGAACTGTTGGTAGGTGCCAAAAACAGACCTATGGGACTAAGCACCATCAGTGCGGCACTCAGTGAAGATGAGGGGACAATAGAAGATGTACTAGAGCCCTATTTGATAGCCAATGGCTACATAGAGCGTACAGCACGAGGACGCATAGCCACACAAAAAAGTTATGAACACTTTAAATTGGGTGGAGACAGAGGAGGATTATTTGATGAGTAAACGCTCTTTAATGGTTACAGCACTCTTTGTGCTTGGTTTGGTGGGTGCATACTCTGTCTATAAACCTTTTTTACTCTCATTGGTGGTAGCGATGTTGCTTACTATGGCAACATTTAACCTTACCAAAAAACTTGTAGAGTATACCCATTCAGCACGTATATCCGCAGGCATATCAACAACACTTTTAACCCTTTTACTCTTTGCCCCTATTGTCTATATGGCTACTATTGGGGTAGGATACATCTCACAAATAGACAATGCAGGCATTAAAGACACTATACATACCCTTAAAAAATTTATAGAAGAAGTTCCTTTCTTGCAAGAGTTAAGCAAACAATATTTAAGTGATGAGAAGATTACATTCTATATTAAAGAGTCCACCTCGTATGTCACGCTTTTGGGTGGTGCTGGATTGGGCTTTATGAAAAATATGTTTTTTGTGGTGGTTTTTTATTTTTTTATTAACTATTACGGAAACAGATTTTTTGACATAATACTCTCTTTACTGCCCGTCTCTCCTGCAAGAGGTGTACGTATGGTAGAGGAGGTATCTGCCACAATGGAGGTTGTATTTTATTCTATTATTATGACTGCTATTTTTGAAGGTTTTCTTTTTGGTATTGTGATGGGAGCTTTAGGATTTAATGGTATCTTTTTTGGGGTAGTTTATGGCTTTGCCTCTTTGATACCTGTGATAGGTGGCATTATTGTGTGGGCACCTGTATCTTTGTATGCCTGGACCAAAATAGATACACAAACAGCTATTATTATTGCAACCTATTCTATTGTGATGATTTCAATTATTGCGGATACATTTATCAAGCCGATTATTATTAAGGTGATTAAAGAGGATTTTTTAAAAAGCCCTATTAAGATTAACTCTATGGTTATCTTCTTCTCTATTTTGGCTGGTATGAGTACCTATGGTTTTTGGGGGATGATTGTAGGACCTGCGATTACATCATTTTTGATAGCCATTACAAAAGTCTATGTAGAGTATAGTGAAAAACAGGATGGTTAATCCTCTATTAAACAATTTTGATGATAATTGAATGATTATTAGTGTAAAGGATATGACATTATAAAAGTACTGATTATAGAAGATGACCCAGAGTTGGCTCTTATCTTAACAAACTATTTAACAAAATTTGATATGGAAGTTATTGGTGCTGAAGATCCCTATATTGGACTCTCTTTGCTAACGCAACATAAGTTTGATTTGATAATTTTAGACTTGACGCTTCCTGGCATGGATGGCTTAGCGGTGATACCTAAAATACGCAAAATAAGCAATATTCCTATTATTATCTCCTCTGCACGTGATGATATTACCGACAAAGTCATAGGTATGGAGAGAGGGGCAGATGACTATATGCCAAAGCCGTATGACCCTAGAGAGTTGGTGTCTAGGATTAAAACAATTTTAAGGCGTACCCATGCTGTAGAGGAGGCATCTGTTAAAAAAGAGGCGCTTTTTGTAGCAGATGCAAAAGCCAGAGAAATACGCTTTAGAGGAAAATCATTAGAGCTTACAGCAGCTGAGTATGATGTATTACTTATGCTCTTGCAGCATAAAAATGGTTCTGTCTCTCGTGAACAGTTACTGTATGAGAGTGAACATATTGATGATGACTCCTCCATTAAAAATATAGATGTTATCATTTCACGAATACGACAGAAAATTGCCAAAATAGACCCTGATAATATCTATATTAAACCTATTCGTGGGGTAGGGTATCTTCTTACAGATAGAGTATAGATGAAAAATCTTTCAGTAAGTACCTTTATTCATATTCTCTTCTCCGTGGCTATTGTAATTTTGATAGCCACTTTTTTGCTTTTTCTCTCTTGGGATAAAGATAGACAAAAGATTGAAACCTATAAACGCTATCAACTTATCTCTATTACCTTTCTTTCTAATTTACAGTTTAATACAGGCAAAGAGGAGCTTAACAAGCTCTACAAAGAGCTACATGTACGAGCAGTACCCAAAGAGCAACTAAAGAGCATAAAAGAGAAAATTCAAGCACATGCTGAAACAATATTTTCGGGTGGCTCATCACTGGGAAGGGTACGTGTTTTTGATATAGACGGAGAACACTATATCTATATAGAACGTATGGAACACCACCTTATGCTAAAAGATAATCGACCACAAAATTACTACTTTGAGATAGCACTCTTATTGGGTGTGTTTTTAATTTCATTACTTCTTTTATTGTATTTAGCAGTTCTTAAAAAGCTCTATCCTCTAAAAAATCTACATAAACAGATACAAAAATTTGCCAAAGGTGATATGAAAACACGCATTACCTACCTCTATGATGATGAGATTGGTAAAATTGCAAAGAGCTTTGATGATGCTATTGTCTATATCAATGAACTAAGTATGTCTAAAAATCTCTTTATGCGTAATTTGATGCATGAGCTTAAAACCCCTATTACCAAAGGGCGTATTGTGGCGGAGATGATTGAGGAGGAGGGCACAAAAAAAGTACTTGTACGTGCTTTTGAGCGTATGAATGAGCTTATTTCGGAACTCGCAGAGATAGAGAGGGTAACAACACAAAGTTTTGAGCCAAAATTTGAATATGTAATGCTAAGTGATATTGTGGCTGATGCACAAGAGCTTTTGATGACGCATAGCAACTGTTTAAAAATTGAAATAGAGAATGTCTCGTTAAATACAGATAAAAAGCTTATGACACTGGTTTTGAAAAATCTTATTGACAATGGTATAAAGTACGGCAAAGATAAATGTGTAATGGTCTCAAATCATAAAAACACCATAGAGATTATCTCAAAAGGTGATGCTTTGACACACCCTTTAGCTTACTACACAGAACCCTTTTCTCAAAAAGAGAAACGAAGTTCAGGTTTTGGATTGGGGCTTTACATTGTAGATAGTATTTTAGAAAAATTAAACTATAGATTAGAGTATAAACATGAAGATAAAAAAAATATCTTTATGCTTGTGCCTATGTAATATTATTTTTTTAAGGACTCAGCGATAAGCTCAAGAGGGTTTTTAAAGACTGTATCTACTTCTGCACTATTGAGTGACTCACCAATCTGTACACGACAAGCAGAACACTCAGCACTGACATAGGTAGCTTGGGTCTCTTTGATCATGGCAGCTTTTGGTTTGCCTGCAGCTTCAGCAAAGTGAAACTTCTCTGTCTGCATTGTCACCCCACCAAATCCACAACATCTGTTTGGATCACTCATCTCTACCATCGGGTAGTTTGGTGCAAGCAAATTACGAGGTTGTTTGTAGATACCTTGCACTTTTCTGGCGTGACAGGGGTCATGGTAGGTGACAGGCGTATCAAACTTTTTACCTTTGGCTTTTAAAATTTCTTGAAGTGCTGTATTGTCATCTAGCCATTGGGTAGCCATATAGATTTTTTCAGTCACTCTCTTCGCACGTGCTTCCCACTCGGGCATATCGTGGTTCCTGAAAAAGACTTGCCAGTCATGCTTTACCATTGCCGAACAGGTAGCCTCCGGGATAAGCATGGCATCACACTCATCCATAAAGCTCTCAAAGTACTCTATATTGGCTTTGGTCATACGTTCTACGGAATCTATGGCTCCCGTAAAATAGGCTGGGGCACCACAACACTGTTGCTTCTTAGGGATAAAGATTTCAATATTGAGCTCTTTAAGTATCTCTACTAAACTATCACCAATATTACGGTAGTTATAGTTGGCAAGACACCCGATAAAGATAGCTATACGTAGAGGTTTGTCTTGTGGGTTATCATTAAGCTTTTTGGCAGGAATATTCTCAGGATATTTGTTTAGAAAACTGGTAAATGACATAGAGGGAATAAGTCTACCTTTTTTGACCATTGGTAAGGCAAAACGGGCTTTGAGTCCACCTTTCTCTTTTTCATTTGCAAAGGCACAGGTTTTGAACATAAAGCCAAACTTCATGACAATGTCCATCACTTTACGATTCTCTAAAAGATAAAAGGCTATACGTTTAAACAGAGGTATACCAAATTTTTCTGCTATATCTGCACGTACCTCTTCTATGACCATATCTGTAGGAAGTGCGTTAGGACAGACATCAACACAATTCGTACAGAGAAAACAGGACTCAAAGATATTTTTGGCATTTTTATCAAGTTCCAAATCACCTCTTTGATAGGCACCAAGCAGGTCTATGAAACCACGAGGAGAGGTTGTCTCATCTGGGCTTACTTGATGAATGGTACACACAGGGATACACTTTCCACATTTGATACATGCATCACTTGTTTCTGAGAAATTGAAGATCTCTTCTGTTTTTTTGCTCAAATGGTTTTCCTCTTTTGTATTTTTGCCTCTTGTAGGGTGGGTTTTCTAACCCACCATGAACGTTAGTTCAATATATTACTACATCATTGTCGGTGGGTTAGAAAACCCACCCTACAGAATTATACTGTCTTTGAAAAGCTCTTTTTCTCTCCACTGTATTGGTGCATATAGGCATCAAATGGCATAGCAATATTTCTTATCAGCAGGGTACCTGTGGTACTTACTGTAATTTTATCATCCGTGATGCTTACAAGGTCTGCATCTACAAACGCTTGTAGCTCTTTTAGAGCATCTGCAAAATAGCTGTTAAATGTAATGTGATGCTCTTGTTCTACACGTTTTTTATTGATAGAGAAGTTTGCCATAAGCTCCATAATGACTGCTTTTCTTAAATAGTCATCATCACTCAGCTCTACACCACGCTCAAAGGGAAGCTTGCCTGCATCTATTGCCTCTTCATAGTGCTTCATATTTTTAGTATTTTGTGCATAGTAACGTGCACCTTCACCAATACTTGTAAGCCCAATACCTACGAGGTTTGCACCACCTTTGGTGGTATAGCCTTGAAAGTTTCTATGTAGCTCACCTTTGGCTATGGCTCCAAAGAGTTCATCTTCTGGTTTGGCAAAATGGTCCATGCCTACCATCTTATAGCCTTTGTTCTCAAAAAAGTCAATAGTATATTGGAAGATTTTAAGTTTTTCATCTGGAGTTGGCAGGGTTGTCTCATCAAACTTACGTTGTGTTTTCATAAGCCATGGTACATGAGCGTAGTTAAAGACTGCTACCCTGTCTGGGTTGAGTACTGTAGAGAGTTCAAGTGTCTTTTTAAAAGTCTCTAGGTTTTGGTAAGGTAGTCCATAGATAAAGTCTGTATTAATGGAGTTAATTCCATACGCTCTAGCCAGTTTAACAGCTTTTTGTGTCAGTTCAAGTGGCTGAATACGGTGTATCTCTTTTTGTACCTTATTATCAAGATCTTGTACGCCAAAGCTAATACGGTTAAAGCCATGTTTGGCAAAGACTTTCATCTGTTCTTCATTAAAAAAACGTGGGTCTATTTCGCAACTTATCTCCGCCTCTTTACTCCAGTTTGGAAACTTTGATTTAATGTAAGAGACGATCTCATCTAACTCAAACGCTTTATAGTAGGTGGGGGTTCCTCCTCCAAAGTGAAACTGTATCACTTCACGTTTGGTGTCTATATGTTTGGCTAAGATATCTATCTCTTTTTTCAAGTACTCTATATATTGGCTAAGCTTCTCCTCCTTGGAAGTAAAGACCACATTACATCCACAAAAGTAACAGGCACTTCTACAAAAAGGTAGATGCACATAGAGCGAAAGAGGTTCTGTAGAGGTTTCTAGGTAATGGATGTAGTCATCATATTTAAAGTTGTCTTTGAATTCCAAAGCAGTGGGATAAGAGGTATATCTTGGTCCTGGCTTGGAGTATTTACTGAACTTTTCAAAATCTATTTGACTCAATGTGTTTTCCTTTGGAAAAAATGAGGAATGAGGAATGAGGAATGAGGAATTAAGGTATGTTTTACTAGTGTAAAACTATTATAATTCGCTCATAACCTATTTCTATATTCCAAAATAAAAGCATTGCCATGCAATGCAAACTATAACTCTTAACTCTTAACTCTTAACTCTTCATTACGCTTAGCGTCCAGCCAAACCATTACACCTTTTTGTGCATGGAGTCTGTTTTCCGCCTCTGCAAAGATGACCTCTGCATGTTTTTCAAATGTCTCTTCACTTACTTCATACCCTCTATAGGCAGGAAGACAGTGTAGGAAGATAGCATCTGATTTTGCGTAACCCATGAGTTTTTCATCTACGATATAGCCGTCAAATGCTTTTACCCGTATCTCTTTTTCATCCTCTTGACCCATACTTACCCATGTGTCAGTTGTCACAACATCACACCCCTTGACTGCCTCAACAGGGTCGTTCCCAAAGGTGATTTTGGCACCACTCTTTTTGGCAAACGCCATAGCTTCAGCTACGATAGAAGCGTCACACTCATACCCTTTAGGTGTGGCAACCCTAAGCTCAAAACCTAATTTGGTTGCAAGCATGAGCCATGAGTGTGTCATATTATTACCATCACCCACATAGGCAACCACTGGATTTTTCTCTTTACCAAACTCTATCATCGTAAGATAATCAGCCATAAGTTGTACAGGATGATAGCTATCTGTAAGACCATTAATCACTGGTACTTTAGAGTACTTAGCAAACTCTTCAAGTTTAGATTGTTCAAAAGTACGTATCATGACCATATCTACCATACGACTAATTACACGAGATGTATCTTTTAGAGGTTCCCCGCGACCCAACTGCATATCACTGCTAGAGAGAAACAGTCCTGTACCGCCAAGTTGATAGATGCCTGTCTCAAAACTCACACGCGTACGCGTAGAAGACTTTTCAAATATCATTCCTAGTGCCTGCTTCTCTAAATATGGAACAAACTTACGTTGTTTGGTTTGTGTTTTTATCTTCTGTGCCAAGGCAATCATCTCCAAAATTTCCTCTTTGGTAAAATCTGCCAATGTTAAAAAGTGTCTCATAAGACTTCCTTTTATCTATCTTAAAGATAGTAAAAATTTAAAAGAGATTATTTTACCATAATTTTGGTTGCAGTATAATAATAAAATTATATTCTTTTGTTGCCTTATTAGCTACAATGAAACATCTTTTGGGCATCTTCTTTTCCCTGTGCGTTGTTACTCTTTTCCACCTTCAAGGAATTCTATTTCGAGATTTGGGATGTTGTGCAACCTAAGATGCGTAGATAGCTTCAATTATATGACCCCTGTAACGCTATCTTTAATCATTTTTAGATAAAATCACCCTAAATAACATTTCAGGATTAAATAGATGATACTAGATACCCAAACATTGGTGAAAAAGTATGGAACACCATTGTATGTATATGATTTTGATTATATTGAAAACAGATATATGACACTCAAAGAGGCTTTTGCGGGCAAAAAATCAATGATTAACTATGCGGTAAAGGCAAACTCAAATCTTTCGGTGATTGCACATTTGGCAAAACTTGGTGCTGGTGCGGACTGTGTGAGTATTGGTGAGGTAAACCGTGCACTTACCGCAGGGGTAGATAAGTATAAAATTATCTTCTCAGGTGTGGGCAAACGTGATGATGAGATACGTGAAGCGATACAAAAAGATATCTTGATGCTAAATCTTGAGAGTGAAGCAGAGATGAAGCGTGTAGAATTGGTAGCTAAAGAGCTTGGGAAAGAGGCACGCATCTCTATTCGTGTCAATCCCAATATAGACCCACAAACACACCCCTATATCTCTACAGGACTGCACGAAAATAAATTTGGGGTAGAGATAGATATGGCAAAACGTATGTACATTTATGCTAATAAATCAGAATTTCTTAATCCTGTGGGGATTCATTTTCATATAGGTTCTCAGCTTACGAAACTAGAACCCATAGCAGAAGCAGCAACGATAGTGGCAGATTTGGTGCGTTCACTGAAAGCAATTAAGATAGAGATTAAGTTTTTTGATGTTGGTGGTGGTATTGGTGTGGTGTATGATGAGGAGGTGACCATCTCTCCTAGTGCCTATGCACAGGTGATTTTTCAGGCAACCAAAGGTTTGGATGTGACACTACTTTGTGAACCAGGGCGTTATGTGGTCGCCAATGCAGGGGCATTTTTTACCAGAGTGTTGTATGAAAAAAACAATGGTAGCAAACGATTTGTGATTGTAGATGGTGGGATGAATGACCTTATTCGGCCTAGTCTCTATAATGCCTATCATAAGATAGAGGCAGTAGGAATTGAAGGTGAAAAAACGCCAGCTGATGTGGTAGGCCCTGTGTGTGAGAGTGGTGACTTTTTTGGCAAGGATGTGCCTTTGCCTCCATTGTCACACAATGATATTGTGGTGGTGCATTCGGCAGGTGCCTATGGATTTACTATGGCAAGTAACTACAATACGCGTGCAAAACCAGCTGAAGTTGCCCTTTGGAGAGGAAAAGATAGACTGATACGTAAGCGTGAAACATATGAAGATCAAGTACGCTTAGAAATGGACTATTTATAATGTAGGGTGGGTTTTCTAACCCACCAAGATATGAGGTGGGTTAGAAAACCCACCTACAGAAGGGATAAAGATGATGACTTTGGATGAACTAAGAGGTAAAATAGACAGGCTTGATGATACACTTTTGGAACTCTATAATGAACGTATGGAGCTGGTACATCAAGTAGGTGAACTCAAAAACACAACAGGGGCACCTATCTATCGTCCAGAGAGAGAACAGGCTATTTTAAATCGTCTTAAAAAGCGTAATAAGAGATTAAACGGTAAGTTGACAGAGGGTGCTATTGATGCACTCTTTTTGGAGATGTTTGCTGTTGCGCGCAATCTCGAACTCCCTGAAGGTGTAGCGTTTTTGGGACCAGAGGCTAGCTTTACCCACCAAGCGGCAGAGAGCAAGTTTGGTGCGATGTCGGCCTATTTGCCTATGAACTCTATAGAAGCAGTCTTTAGAGAGGTAGAAAAAGGTACTGCCAAATTTGGGGTAATCCCTATAGAAAACTCCTCTAATGGTATTGTAAGTGATACGATTAATTGCTTAGATGAGTATGATTTGAAAATTATTGCTGAAGTGATGATAGATGTGCATTTTGCTTTTGCTACCCTTTGTGAAGATGTGAAAAAAATAGGTAAGATATACTCTAAAGATATTGCTTTTGGACAGTGTCGTCTATTTTTGCATGATTTGGGGTTAGATGAGGCAGAGCTGGTGCCTGTGGAGTCCACCGCCAAAGCGGCAAAACTTGCTGCCCAAGATGCACATGCAGCAGCACTCTGTCCTGCTATTGCAGCCAAACTCTACCATTTGCCGATACGTTTTAACAATGTGGAAGATAATACACACAATAGAACACGGTTTTTTATTATTAGTGATTTTGAAAATGCACCTTCAGGAGATGATAAGACTTCACTGCTTGTAAGGCTCTCAAACAGACCTGGTTCACTGGTGGATTTTTTGAATCATTTTGAAGAGGCAGGGATTAATCTGGCCAAGATTAAATCACATATTGTTGAGGGTGAATCTATCTTTTTTATTGAGTTTCATGGGCACAAAGATGATGCAAATGTAAAACCAATTTTAGATAAAATGCAAAATGAAATTAAAGTATTGGGCTCTTATGTGCGAGAGACTGATGATGTTTGAAAAATTAAAAATTAAAAATTAAAAAGTAGAAATTGAAATGAAATTGAATAAAGTGCTTGAAAACATTAAAATATATGAAGCAGGAAAACCGATAGAACTTGTTGTGCGTGAATTTGGTATAGCCTCGGAAGATGTAGTGAAGTTGGCATCCAATGAAAACCCCATAGGAACAAGCCCTGTGGTAAAAGAGGCGATTATAGCCAATGCAGACAAAGCACATCTCTATCCTGATGACTCTATGTTTGAGCTCAAAGAGGCATTGGCTTCAAAGTATGCCGTAGGGGAGCAAAATATTATTATTGGTGCTGGTTCAGACCAGGTGTTGGAGTTTATCTCCAGAGCAGTATTGGATGACAATAGCTCTGTATTGATGTCGGCAGTAACTTTTGCGATGTATGAGATTTATGCGAAACAGATGGGTGCCAAGATATACAAAACGGCAAGTTTTGAGCATAAATATGATGAGTTTATAGAGGCATATCAGATGTATAAGCCAAAAATTATCTATCTTTGTACACCTAACAATCCAACAGGTGATGCTACCAGCAGAGAGGAAGTGCTTAAAATCATCAATGCTGTTGATGAGGAGACGCTTATTGTGGTAGATGGGGCATATATGGAGTATGCACGTGCAAAAGATAGTAAATATGCTATTGGTCCTAATGATTTGCTTCAATTCTCCAATGTTATCTATTTGGGAACATTCTCTAAAGCGTATGGATTGGGTGGTATGCGTGTAGGGTATGGAATTGCTCAGCCTACGCTTATTGGTGCACTGTATAAAATGCGTCCACCATTTAATATCTCTACACTCTCACTTGCCGCAGCGATAGCTGCCTGTAGAGACAAAACATTTGTAGAAGAGTCTATTGTTTTGCACCAAGAGCAGCTGCAACGCTATGAAGCATTTGCCAAAGAGAATGGATTTGCCTATATTGAGAGTTATACAAATTTTATTACCTATTTGTTTACGGATGATATGGATTCAACAAACATAGCTGATGCTCTACTTAAGCGTGGTGTGATTATACGCAACCTTGCCTCGTATGGCTTAAATGCCATACGCATTACAGTGGGGACTGCCAAGCAGAATGATATGTTTTTTAGACACTTTTTAGAGGTTCTTGACAGATGAAAGATATAAAAAATCTCTCTCTTGATGCACTGAATGCTCTTGCAGAGGAGATTAGACAAAAGATACTTGAGACGGTCAGTAAAAATGGTGGACATCTCTCTTCAACTATGGGGGCAACGGATTTAATTGTGGCGATGCATTATGTCTTTGATGTTGCAAAAGACCCCTTTATTTTTGATGTGAGTCATCAAGCCTATGCCCATAAGCTACTTACTGGACGTTGGGAGACGTTTCATACCTTACGCCAGTTTAATGGTATTTGCGGTTACACCAAGCCTAGCGAATCAAAGTATGACTATTATGTTGCTGGACATAGCTCTACCTCTATTTCATTAGCAGTGGGTGCGGCTAAAGCGATTGCTCTTAAAGGTGAAGAGCGTGTACCTGTGGCATTGATTGGTGATGGGAGTATGTCAGCAGGTATGGTCTATGAAGCCTTAAATGAGCTAGGAGATAGAAAATACCCAGTAGTAATTATTCTTAATGACAATGAGATGAGTATTGCCAAACCTATTGGGGCGATTTCCAAACTCCTTTCGCAAACGATGGCAGGCTCGTTTTATCAAAACTTTAAGGGTAAAGTAGAGAAGGTGTTGGAGCATTTTCCACAGAGTGCTACCTATATGGCAAAACGTTTTGAAGAGTCATTTAAGCTGATTACGCCTGGTATCTTGTTTGAAGAGATGGGCATCAAATATATTGGTCCCGTAGATGGACACAATATAGAGACACTTATAGAGACAATGAAAGTAGCCAAAGCATTTGGTGAGCCCGTCATTATTCATGCACAAACAACTAAGGGTAAAGGGTATAAATTTGCTGAAGGTACAAAAGAACACTGGCATGGCGTGAGTGCTTTTGATCTTAAAACGGGCGAAGCACCTAAAAAATCTACTGTCAAAACAGCAACAGCTATTTTTTCAGAGATGATGGTAAAAATGGCAGAGGAAGATGAGAAGATTGTAGGGGTTACTGCCGCGATGCCATCGGGCACTGGTATGTCAGCGGTAATGGAAAAATACCCAGATCGTTTTTGGGATGTAGCCATTGCAGAACAGCATGCAGTCACCTCTATGGGGTCTTTGGCAAAAGAGGGGTTTAAACCTTTTTGTGCCATCTACTCTACCTTTTTACAACGTGGATATGATCAGGTTATTCATGATATTGCATTGATGGATTTGGGTGTAGCATTTGCACTCGATAGGGCAGGGATTGTTGGTGAAGATGGAGAGACACATCAAGGAGCATTTGATATCTCTTATTTAAGAGCTATCCCAAATATGACGCTTTTTGCTCCTTATAATGAAACAACCATGAAACTCTGTATGGCATTTGCAAAAGTGTACAATCACCCTTGTGCCTTTAGATATCCAAGAGGTTCTTTTTTGGCAGAGGATTGTGAAAGTCCAGCATATAAATTAGGTCAATCTGTTTTGCTTCAAGAGGGAGAAGAGATACTCTTTATTGGATATGGTAATGGTGTAGGGCGTGCCCAAAAGGTAGCTGAGCTTCTTGAAACCAAAGTAGCTATTTTAGATTTACGCTTTGTAAAACCATTGGATGAGAAGATGCTAGTTAAACTATCTAAAGAGTATAAAAAATGGTTTGTCTTCTCGGATTCAGTTAAAATAGGTGGAGTAGGTTCAGCTATTTTAGAGTGCTTAAGTCAAAATAGGATACAAGATATATCATTAACCTCTTTTGAGTATGATGATGCTTTTGTTACCCATGGTAATACGAAGTTGGTAGAAGAGAGTTTAGGGCTACTGCCCGAACAATTAGCAGAAAAAATAATGTAGGGGCAGACCTATGTGTTTGCCTTATGAATTTTAAATGGTAAACACATAGGTTTACCCCTACGAGTTGGATTTAAAAAAATATCTAAAAAGATATTTTTTTAAGTTCAGTGACAGTGAACAAAAAAAGTTAAGGATTTAAAAAATGGTTAACCAATACATTTTTACAAGTGAATCAGTAACCGAAGGTCATCCTGATAAAATGGCTGATCAGATCTCAGATGCGATATTGGATTATATTATCCAAAGAGATCCTCAGGCAAGAGTGGCTTGTGAGACGTTAGTGAGCAATGGTTTTTGTGTTATTGCAGGAGAATTAAAAACAACCGCGTACGCACCGATGCAAGAGATTGCCAGAGAGGTAATCAAAGAGATAGGCTATACCGATGCAATGTATGGTTTTGATTATCGTAGTGCAGGTGTACTTAATGGTATAGGTGAGCAGAGCCCAGATATTAACCAAGGGGTAGATCAAAAAGATGGTGAGATTGGTGCAGGTGACCAAGGGCTTATGTTTGGATATGCCTGTAAAGAGACACCAGAACTGATGCCTTTGCCTATCTCTTTGGCACATAAAATTACTGCCAAACTTGCCCAAGTGCGTAAAAATGGAACAGTACCATTTTTACGTCCAGATGGTAAGGCTCAAGTCTCTGTGAAGTATGTAGACGGTAAGCCTGTAGCTATTGATACCATTGTTGTCTCAACACAACACCACGAGAATGTAAGCTTAGAGCAAGTACAAAAAGCTGTACTTGAAGAGGTCATTAAGGCAGTGATACCAGCTGAACTTATGCATGATGATATTACCTATCACATCAATCCAACAGGGCGTTTTGTTATTGGTGGTCCACAAGGTGATGCAGGACTAACCGGAAGAAAGATTATTGTGGATACCTATGGTGGTTCTTGTCCTCATGGAGGGGGAGCATTTTCGGGTAAAGATCCTACAAAAGTTGATAGAAGTGCAGCGTATGCAGCCAGATATGTGGCTAAAAACCTAGTAGCTTCAGGTGCTTGTGAGAGAGCAACACTACAGATAGCATATGCGATTGGTGTGGCAAAACCAGTCTCTATTTATGTTGATACACACGGCACTGCCAATGTAGATGAAGCAAAAATTACTGAGTGTGTAGTGTCACTTTTTGATCTTACACCTAAAGGTATTATGAAAGAGTTAGACCTCCTTAGACCTATTTATAGAAAAACAGCAGCCTATGGACATTTTGGTCGAGAAGATGAAGATTTTAGTTGGGAAAAAACCCCAAGAGTAGAAGAGATTAGAAGTTATTTGGGACTTTAAGAGAGCTCTGATTGTGTAAAAAGCACATACTGCTTTTTTATACATTTATTTTTGAGTTTTTAAAGTATTTTTTAAAAATCTTTAGCTATAGTTTGTGTATATTAATATAAAGGAACAAAAATGGCAGTAATTATTGGTGATACTTGTATCAACTGTGCGGCTTGTATTGATGAATGTCCAGTAGAGGCAATTGTAGATGAGGATGATAATCCAACAGGTGAGGAGTGCTACTATGTATATCCTGATAAGTGTGTTGAGTGTGTAGATCACTTTGATTCTCCAGCATGTGCAGAAGCGTGTCCAACAGAGGGTTGTATTACATGGGATATGCCTTTTACCGCTGAGTATAAAGAGCATTTTGCAGGTGATAATTACCTTGATGGAAAAGGGTATGGTATTGATGATGCAGATGCAGAAATGCCTTTTAGAGAAGATATTTCTATGGAAGACAGAACAAACAGAACACCTGTAGTAGAAGACTAATTTTTAGTACTTCTTGAAGCTTACCTCTTGGTAAGTTTCTTTTTGAAAAAACCTCTTAATAAATTTAAACTCAATTTAAAATCATTTTAGCTATAATTCCGCCCGAATACTCTCCTCTCAATAGATTTGGAAGTAAATAATCGTTCAGGAAAAACTATGGAACAAACACTATCAATTATCAAACCAGATGCAGTAGCAAAAAATGTTGTAGGTCAAATTTTGGCTAGATTTGAGGCAGCAGGGCTTAGAATTGCGGCAACGAAAAAAATTCAACTTTCACAAGCAGATGCTGAAGCATTTTATGCAATTCATGCCCAAAGACCTTTCTTTAAAGACCTTGTAGCATTTATGATCTCAGGACCAGTTGTAGTAACTGTGCTTGAGGGTGAAAATGCAATGGCTAAAAATAGAGAACTGATGGGTGCTACCAATCCAGCAGAAGCAGAGGCTGGTACAATCAGAGCTGATTTTGCCGAGAGTATTGATGCCAATGCAGTACATGGTTCTGACTCTATTGAAAATGCAATCAATGAAATCAATTTCTTTTTTGCACAAAGAGAAATCAACTAGTATTTTCTCTTATGGAAATTCTATTTGAGAAGGTTGGTTTAACAGCGAAACCCATTGAACTCTCTTCAGAGGGTTTAAATCTTGTAGGAACGTTACAAAAAAGCGGTTATCATCAGGTCGCCTTAGATGCAAAACTTAGTGGTTCTCTTGAACTCTTGTGTGATAGATGCGGTAAGGGTTTTTACTCTAACATTGATACAGAGTTGAAGCTGAAACTAAGTGATTTGGTATCTGAAGATAAAGATGATTTGGATATAATTGAGTTTTTAGATGGCAAAATTGATATTTTGTACATACTACAGAGCGAAATTAATACCTTTAAAAGTACCTATAATTATTGTACAAATTGTAACAATAGTGATGAGACTTTGGAAATTGAATATTAAAAGGATTTAAAATGGCAGTACCTAAGAGACGTGTGAGTCACACAAGAGCAGCAAAAAGAAGAACACATTACAAATTGACACTACCAATGCCTGTAAAAGATGCAGATGGAACATGGAGAATGCCTCACCATATGAATATGACTACTGGTGAGTACAAAACAACTAAAGCGTAATTGATGATACGCATTGCAATTGACGCAATGGGTGGGGACTTTGGTCCTGAGCCTATTATAGATGGTGTTATTCAAGCACTGGACGAAACAAAATTCTTGCCTATACTTGTAGGTGATAAAGAAAAAATTCTAGAATTTCTTCCACAATACTATATAGATAAAGTTGAATTTGAACAAGCTTTAGATGTGATTGCTATGGCAGATGCCGCAACAGATGCCCTCAAACGTAAAGACTCTTCTATCTATAGAGCAGTAGAGTTGGTACGTGAAGGTAGAGCTGATGCAGTATTGTCTGCTGGACATTCAGGGGCAACAATGACCTCTGCTACACTGCGTATGGGTAGAATACCCGGGATTAAAAAACCAGCACTTGCAACCCTGATGCCAAGTATTACAAAAGATAAAACATTGGTACTTGATGTAGGGTCTGTCACAGATTGTAAGCCTGAAAACCTTTTTCAATTTGGTGCTATGGGTGAAGCATATGCTGAAAAAATATTAAATATTAAAAATCCTAAAGTTGGACTTCTTGCCAATGGTAGTGAGGACTCTAAAGGAAATGAGCTTACCAAAGCAACCTTCCCGCTACTCAAAGCACTAGAGGGTTTTGTTGGCAATGTTGAAGGGAAAGATATTTTTAATGGTAAGGTAAATGTTGTTGTTTGTGATGGATTTACAGGAAATATCTTGCTTAAAACCTCTGAAGGGGTTGTCTCTACAGTTTTTGACTTGATGAAGCAGCATATTCGTAAATCTTTGCCAGCGAAAATTGGTGCATTGATGATGAAAAAGAAAGTCTTTGGCAATATGAAAAAACAGGTAGATAAAGATGAGTATGGTGGAGCACCTCTTCTTGGACTCAAAGGTTGTGCCATTATTTCCCATGGTGCATCAAGCCCAAAGGCGATTAAAAATGCAATATTTCAAGCCATCTCATATGTTGAATCAGATGTCAACACCTCTATTGAGGCACTTTTAGCAAAAAATGAATAATATTTACCTCTCCTCTTTTAGAAGTTACCTATAAAATTTATGGTAAAATAAATTTAATCAATGTTTTAAGGATAACTATGTCACAAATTTATGCTTCATTTAAATCAATAGGTGCTTATGTACCCGAGAAGATTTTAAACAATGCAGATCTTGAAAAAATGGTAGATACAACAGATGAGTGGATACTTAAACGAACAGGGATTAAAGAGCGTCATATCGCAGCAGAGGATGAAGCAACAAGTGACATGGGTGCCAAGGCCGCCATATTGGCAATTGAGCGTGCAGGTATAGAGAAAGAAGAGATTGATTTGGTACTTTGTGCTACAGTAACTCCAGACTATTTCAATATGCCTTCAACAGCTTGTATTATCTCCGATAAATTGGGTATTACCAATGTACAGGCATTTGATATTTCAGCTGCATGTAGTGGTTTTGTCTATCTACTCTCCGTAGCAAAAGCATTTATTGAGTCTGGTATGAAAAAAAATGTACTCATTGTTGGAGCAGAGAAGTTTTCATCCATTGTAGATTATACAGACAGAAGTACCTGTATTTTGTTTGGTGACGGTGCTGGTGCTGCGATTATCTCCGCAACAAGTGAGAAAAAAGAGGCATTTGTGGATGTGCATGCCTCAGCAGATGGCTCCTACGCAGACTTTTTAGTCACTCCTGCCCCAGGAAGTGTAAACCCCGTGAGTCAAAAGGTGCTAGATGAAGGACTTAATTTTGTTCAGATGAAAGGGAATGAAACCTTTAAACTTGCAGTCAAAACACTTACAAAAGATGTTAAAGAGATATTGGCTAAAAATGAGATAAATGCTGAGGATATTCCACATTTTATCCCTCATCAAGCGAACTATCGTATTATTAAAGCAGTAGGAGATGCCTTAAAGATGACAGAGGAGCAGGTGGTGCTTACTGTTGGTAAATATGGTAACACTTCAGCGGCTTCCATCCCTATGGCGATTAACGATATTTGGGAGTCTGGTAGGCTTCAAAATGGTGAGCTAATGTTGCTTGATACTTTTGGTGGAGGGCTTACTTGGGCTTCTGCTTTGTTGCCGTTTGCTGGGAAAGCAAAGTAGGGTGGGCATTCTTGCCTACTACCACTAATCACTTATGATTGATATTGAATTATATTGTTGGTGCGATAGCAATCGCCCCCTACGGGTGGTAAAATGAAAATCGCTTTTATTGGAGACATTGTAGGTAAACCTGGCAGATTGATGCTCAAGCGACACCTCAAAAGGCTACAGCAAGAACACTTTATTGACTTTACTATTGCCAACTATGAAAATGCCTCACATGGTTTTGGATTGACTGAAAAAAACTGTGTAGAACTGCTTGGTTATGGGGTCGATATGATGACAGGTGGAAACCACTCTTTTGATAAAAAAGAGATACTTGAGATGTTTGACAAATATCCGCTTATCCGTCCTATCAATTACCCTAAAGAGACAGCAGGCAAGGGGGTGTATCGCACAACACTGTTAGGGTATAAACTAGCCATTATCAACCTTATGGGGCACTACACAATGCCTATGGTAGATAACCCTTTTACGATGATAGTAGAAGAGGTAAAAAAGCTTAAAGCACAACATGTAAAACATATTATCATCGACATACATGCAGAGGCAAGTTCTGAAAAAAATGCCTTACGCCAAATGCTAAAAAATGATGTCTCAGCCATACTAGGCACACATACACATGTAGCCACAGATGACCTTCAGGTAGTTGAGGGGTGTTGTTATGTGACTGACGTAGGGCTTACAGGGTGTCGTGATGGTGTGATAGGCATGGATGATGAAGTACCTATGCGACGTTTTTTAACTTCTTTCGGAGGGCATTATGATGTGCCAGATACGTGTAAAGCCATCTTTCAAATGCTTGTATTTGAATTAGATAATGAAGGACGTTGTGTAGGGGCTGAAAAGATTAAAATACACGATGATAAGCCTAAGATTGTAACTAAGGCATGGATGGAGTAATTTGAGATGAATAATACGATTTCAGCTTATGCAAAAAAATTAGCAACACTTAGAAAAGAGATAAGTGAAATTCATACTAGATAAATGCTCTAAACTTCTCTGCTCCCAACTTAAGATAAAGTGCCGAAAAATGTGTAGAGGCTGTTCCCATATAGGGCAGAGAGATAGCTACTTTTCCTCTATATTTTGGGTTGGTTAAATCTTCTAATTTGGTAGGGTACTCCTCTTTTTTCATCAAATTTTTATTGACTACAAAAACACGACTTCTAATCCCCGCTCCATGCCACTTATGCTCTTTGGAGTAGTAGTACTCTTTTGTGTAGTGTAGGTTCTCTTTTTTATATTACCCCACTAAGTAAATACCCAAATTTTTGATGCTGTGATTTCGTTCATAATCAAGGCAGATTTTTGAAGGACTCGCCTTAGCGAATTCAAGAAAATCTAACGCAGAGTATGGGCGAAAGCACTGCACCCTTCGGGAAGAGTGAGAGAAGGCAACCTGCAAGCAAAAAAATCTTTGAATTAACCAGTTAGTCCTACAGCTTTTTTCACTCACATCTTACCTCCTCTCACTCTTTCAAAAGTTTGGGTATTTACTTAGTGGGGTAATAACTAGCAAATAGTCCTGCCTTATCAAGTCTAGCCATTCGCATAAACTCCGAGTTCCAAAAAATATCTGCTCTTGGGTGTTTTTTTCTGCTAGTAGTCTTTTTTCTAATCCTAGAGCTCTTGAGGCTTCTGTATCGTAGAGAACTTTTACATCTATGCCACTTTTTTGTTTGAACTCTTTTATGATTTTAGAGGAGAATATTTGGTCTATGGAGGTGTAGATAATGAGTTGATTATTGCTCTCTTTTTTGGAGCAAGAGATAAAGAGTATGATAAGGGATAGAATTATTAGTTTTTTTTAGTTTCATTTTTTCTTTTTTATTCCATCTTAATCTCTCATATACACTCCAACGCAGGAGTGATGGAAGGGAGTTAAGCTACATTCAATTGATAATCACGAATATCTACTTTAACACCATTTGCTACAATCTCTCGACCTTTTTGCAAAATAGCAGAAGTAACCTCTCCTTTAACATATTTTTCACCACAATTATCACAAACCAATGCAGGAACATGTTGAAAAACAATGGTTGCCCCATTTTTCTCTAAAGTAATGGTTGTAAAGCCATCAATGGTTTCACCATGTTTACAAATTGTACATTTCATTTTAGTCCTTTCTTGTTTTTAAATCTTCTTGCCATTTAATCAAATTTGGTTTATAGGCAGTAATAACAATAATATTACCCTCTTCATCTTTTGCATAAACAACATGAAGTGCTATACCATCAACGTATCCTAAAGTTAAAAAAGATGGATAGGGTTTGTCATCAATATAAGACTCTATAATCTCACCATTTTCAATTACTTCTTCTACTTGTTTTTCGCTAATATCTCGTTGAAACATTCGCTCAATAGCATGAAGTCTATAGATGTATTCCAAAACTTACCTTTGATTGTATTAGTTTTTATTTATTGTATCACAGTAAAACCTAAATTTAGTTCGTACTGCTCGTTACGAGAATTTTTATTTCTTATTCCATCCTAATCTCTCATATACACTCCCACGCAGGAGCGATGGGAGTGAGGGAATTTTATCTTCATCTTTTATAACTCATCTAAAACATCATTAACCATCTTTTTAGAGATTCTATAACCATTCTCAATGGCACTCTCCATAAACTCACTAGCCTCTCTTTTTGTCAAAAAACCTTTTTTAGCATTTAGATAGACTACACCTAAAAGACCAATAACTTTTAGGCCCATTGTTTTTGCTATCTTTCTACCTTTTTTTTCATCTATTATAAGAGAGAGATTTTTCTCTTTTGCTAAAGCAATGGCTTCTGACTCTCCAAGGTCAAGATGTATTTTTAAAGAGTTAAAAAGCTCACTATCGTTTAACTTTTCAACCTTTATAAAAGGTGGTAAAACTACAGGATATTTAAAACTTATCTCCTCTAATACAATGGGTGTAATATAGACTACCTCAAAGAGATTTTCCAAAAGTTCAACTCTATCTAAGTCAAACAAAACAATAAGTGCCGTACTATCAGAGATAATCATAAAAAGCTGTCCAAATCTTTTAGTTCATCTTTAAAATCATAATCTATCACATCAATACCCATAAGCGAAAGCATTTTCATTGTCTCTTTTTTGGAGATATTTAGGGTTTTAGATAACTGACCTAAACTTAATAAAGATTTTTTATAAGCATCTATCATTAGAGCTGTCTTTAGCCCTTGTGTTACTATCTTATCATCAAAAGCAAGAGCAATCCCCACAGGTTTACTTCTTTTTGTAATTAGAGTATACTCTTGTGCTTCTAATGCTTTTGTTAATATGGCAGGGTTTATTTGTAAATCTTTTATACCTATTGTCTGCATGGTTAATCCTTTATACTTACTTTTGATAGTATATCGTTTTTTTATTTAAAATCTTACTCGTTTCTGACACTTAGTGTATACTAGAATTTTTATTTTTTATTCCATTTTTATCTCTCATATACACTCCCACGCAGGAGCGATGGGAGCGAGTTATGGGAGTGAGTTATTTTGTGTTATTTTGGTTGTAGTATAGTTGACTACGGCACTTCTATCTTAAAATAATAAGTAAAATAAATAAAAAATATAAACTTAAAAATATTTTTAATAATTTGTTTTTTCCCTTGTAAATAAATACACTCAATAAACTAGATATTGCAAAAATAAAAAAATATAATATTGAAAGATATATTCTAGCATTTGAACTCAAATGAGAATCAAAATAAACAACACGACTACCTATCACCTATTATTAGAGGTTCCCATATGCCTATGTGCTGATGGACAACCACTATCATTTAACTAAAATATTATCAATTAAAAGATATAATAGATTGATTAGATATTGCGAAGGGAATAAAAATGCAACTTCAAATTGATGTAAATAGTATGAAATCAGCTATTTTTTTAGAATTATTAAATTTATTTAAACAAGATAATATGATAAATGACTATAGGGTCATTGAGGATAAAAAAACTACCTATGATGATGAAGTTTTAAATGATTTATCAATGTTGGGTCAAACTTTAAAAGATGCAAAAAGTGGGTTAGGTCATAAAACTTCAACAATCGTAACTATTCAAGATGTATAAATATACAGTAGTTGAACAAGATTTATATAAAAAATCTGTTAAGAAATTATCAAAAAATTATAAAAATATAGAAACAGATATTAAAAACTATCTAAAATCTATTAAAATACAAGAAGATTTAGGAATAGAACTAAAATCAAATATATTTAAAGTTAGAATTGTAAATAGTGATAAAAATAAAGGAAAAAGTGCTGGATATAGGCTAATTAGTTATTTAGCAGTAGTCAAAAATGAATTACATTTATTATATATTTACGATAAAAGTAAATTAACAAATGTAACTGAAAAAGAAGTTGATAAGTTTGTTACAAAGCAAATTAGAGATAATTAACTTTTAAGTAGTATCAGGCACAACAAATCGTAGAACTAACAAGGTTATACTTGCGATATTTAGGCTTTTTCTTGAAAATTTTCTTCCGGCGAATTCGTATACCAAGCGAATACCTTAACCAAAAATTGATTGTAGTATTTTAAGTCAACAAGACTAAGATACCCAAAAACAATCAACTACTAAAGTTATTACCCCACTAAGTAAATACCCAAACTTTTGAAAGAGTGAGAGGAGGTAAGATGTGAGTGAAAAAAGCTGTAGGACTAACTGGTTAATTCAAAGATTTTTTTGCTTGCAGGTTGCCTTCTCTCACTCTTCCCGAAGGGTGCAGTGCTTTCGCCCATACTCTGCGTTAGATTTTCTTGAATTCGCTAAGGCGAGTCCTTCAAAAATCTGCCTTGATTATGAACGAAATCACAGCATCAAAAATTTGGGTATTTACTTAGTGGGGTAATAAGGGGTAAAAATGTCATACAAACATTTTAGTCCTGAAGAGAGACATTATATCAAGATAGAGCTAAAAAAGGTAGTTCTATCAACACTAGCAACACTAGGAGATTTTAACTCTTCCTCTTTATCCTCACCTTTTTAGGGTCAAAAAGGGCAATAGCCTCTTTGATCATAGGTTCTTCAAGGAGCGTTGAGGGGTCTTTCTCTTTGGCTGCTTCGGTCTCTCCTGCTTCGGGGGCGATGCATGAACTTTTCATCTCT
>JALVXW010000325.1 GCA_027038155.1 Sulfurovum sp. | reverse complement strand
TAGTTGCCTCTTTTTTGGAGAGTGTTGGCAAGCTGGCATCTATCTCTTCTTGGGTAATGGTAATGACCTCTGTAGGTGTAGAGAGTGTTGGTGTAGGGGTTGTAACCATGATTTCGGAGACCTCTACTCCCTCTAGCTCTTTTTCGAGTCCACGTATCATGGTATCTATATCTTTAATTTGTAGAGACTCTATCATCTTAAAAAGTGCCAAAGAGAGAACAAACTCTCCATCACTTCCCAAAGCAAGGAGTGCTTTTGACTCTGCTATGACTCTAAAGAAACGTTCAATAATCATAGGGCTTAGCGTGGTATCTTTTGAGAGTAATAGATCTTTAAGATAGAGTGTCAATTCATCCAGTATCATCTCCGCTTCATAATCTGTAGCCATCTTGATAAACTCTAATACGTTCGAGGTCTCTTTTGCCATAATGTCTGCTAAAAGTTTCTCTAGGTGGCTAGGCTCTATAATGCCCAACATCCCTGTAACTGTGGCGACATCTACAAAGTTTTTGGAGTAAACAATGGCTTGGTCTGTAAGTGTGAGTGAGTCTCTTAGGCTTCCTGCACCAGAACGTGCGATGATATCTAGTGCTTCTACTTCATAACCAATGTTTTCAAGGTCTAAGATATGTTCTAGGTGTTTGAGTATAAGGTGTTGTGGTATCTTTTTAAACCTAAAGTGTTGCGTTCTTGAAAGAATGGTCGCAGGTAGTTTGAGAGGGTCTGTTGTTGCCAAGATAAACTTTACAAAATCTGGGGGCTCTTCAAGTGTTTTAAGCAGGGCATTAAAGGCTTGATTGGTGAGCATGTGGACCTCATCGATGATGAAGATTTTATAACGTGCAGCACTGGGTTTGTATTTGGTATGCTCTATGAGGTCTTTAATGTCATCTATCCCACGGTTACTGGCGGCATCCATCTCGATGATGTCCATATGGGCATTCTCGGCAGCCATTTTGCAGTGGCTGCATACACCACAAGGATGAGAGCTTGCACCCTCTTCACACAGGAGTGCTTTGGCAAAGATGCGTGCAGTAGAAGTCTTACCGCTTCCTCTAAGCCCGGAAAAGAGGTAGGCATGCGAGAGTCTGTTGCCATCAAGTGCAAGAGAGAGGGTTTGCGAAACCGCTTCTTGTCCTATAAGATCACTAAAAGTGGCAGGTCTATATTTTCTTGCTAAGGCTAACGACACATCATCTCCTATATACTTCTCGTTCCCAACGTCCTCGCTGGGAATGTACACTTGACTTGTATAAATTTTAAGTATGCATTCCCACGCAGGAGCGATGGGAGCGAGTTTGTAAATTAGTATCAATATTGTAGTTAAATTTTACTTTTGGTTGGTATAATTAAATCAATATAATACAAAGGATTCGTATGCGTATGGATGATGAACGCGAAAGCAGGAATGTTGAGGATAGGCGAGCCAGTTCGGGGCGTAGTGGAGGAGGCTTACCCTCTATGGGAACGATGATGATGTTGTGGCCTATTTTAAAGCCACTGCTTCGTTCCAAATTTGGTATGGTACTCATTGCTGTAGGTGTGGGGGCATATATGATGGGGTATAACCCTTTGGCACTGCTTGGTATGGGCGGAGGTTCTGTATCTGGACCTATTGACAAAGTCAAAGATGAAAAAGAGGCGGTGTTTATTAAAAAAGTATTGGCAAGTACAGAAGATGTTTGGAAAAAGCAGATACGTGGCTATAGAGAACCTGTAATGGTGCTCTACCGTGGAAGCACACGAAGTGGCTGTGGTCATGCCTCTGCACAGATGGGACCTTTTTATTGTCCTGCTGACCAAAAGGTCTATTTGGATTTAGGTTTTTTTGATGAGTTGGCAAAGAGACATAATGCCCCTGGAGATTTTGCACAAGCCTATGTTTTGGCTCATGAGATAGGACACCATATACAAAATATGCAAGGCACACTTGCCAAAGTGCAACAGGCAAAACAGAGTTGGGGCGGAAGCTCTAAAAAAGCCAATGCGTTGCAGGTGAGAGTAGAGCTTCAGGCAGACTGTTATGCAGGGGTATGGGCAAACCTTGCACATAAACAGTTTAATATACTTGAAGCTGGCGATGTGGAAGAGGCACTTAGAGCAGCAAGCTCCATAGGCGATGACACCTTACAGAAACAAGCTGGAGGTGCTGTACGTCCTGATGCATTTACGCATGGAAGTTCACGACAACGGTTAGAGTGGTTTAGACGAGGGTTGCAGAGTGGAGATTTGAGAGCGTGTAATACGTTTCAGTAGGCTTTTAAAGCCTACTGAAAATTAAAAATTAAAAATTAAAAATTAAAAAAGAGTTTTTGATACTTGTGTTCTTTTAATTTTTAACTTTTAATTTTTAATTCATTAGCTATAATTCCTGAAAAGAATTTTAGGAAATGATAATGAGTTACAATCCGAGCCAGATTGAAGCCAAGTGGCAAAAAATTTGGGATGATGAGAAGGCTTTTGAGCCTGATGATGCCTTAACAAGAGAGAAAAAATATATCCTCTCAATGTTCCCTTTCCCTAGTGGACGTTTACATATGGGGCATGTAAGAAACTACGCTATTGGTGATGCCTTTGCACGCTACTACCGAAAACAAAACTTTAATGTACTGCACCCTATTGGCTGGGATGCCTTTGGAATGCCTGCTGAAAATGCTGCTATTAAACATGGAAGAGACCCAAAAGAGTGGACATACGCTAACATTGACTATATGAGAAAAGAGCTTAATGCGTTGGGGCTTAGCTTCTCTAAAACGCGTGAGTTTGCTACGTGTGATGCGCTCTATACGAAGTGGGAGCAAGAGTTTATCATCAAGATGTTTGAAGAGGGGTTGCTTTATCGTGAATCTACAACTGTAAACTGGTGTGAGGCGTGTCATACTGTCCTTGCCAATGAACAGGTAGAAGAGGGGTGCTGTTGGCGTTGTGATAATGCTGTAGAGCTTAAAGAGATGCCAGGGTATTACCTTGACATCATTAAATATGCAGATGATTTGTTAGATGACTTGAAACAGCTTGAGGGTAGATGGCCACATCAAGTGCTTACGATGCAGGAGAACTGGATAGGGAAATCACAAGGGCTTGAGTTTGCGTTTGAGCTAAGCGATGAGAGTAGAGCAAAACTTGGTGGAAACTTTGAGAAGTTTACGGTGTTTACTACACGTCCAGATACTATCTATGGGGTAACTTACGCCGCACTTGCACCAGAGCATCCCATTACCAAATATTTGTTAGAGAATGATTTATTAGATACCGATGTAGTCCAAAGAGTAGTCGAAATTGGCAATATGACTGAGATAGAGCGTGCCAAAGAGGGTAAAGAGGGGTATGATTTAGGGATTCGTGTGATTCATCCCCTTACACGCGAAGAGATACCTGTATGGACAGCAAATTTTGTACTTGCTTCGTATGGAGGAGGGGCTGTGATGGCAGTACCTGCTCATGATGAGAGAGACTTTGAGTTTGCTACAAAGTATGGTTTGCCTATGAGACGTGTCATTGCTGGAGGAGAAGTGTTGCCCTATACCAAAGAGGGTACACTTGAAAATTCAGCACTCTTTACAGGAATGCCTAATGTAGATGCAAAAAAAGAGATTATTGCAATGTTTGAAGCCAAGGAGATTGGTAAAGGAACGACTAACTATAAACTAAGAAACTGGGGTATCTCACGTCAGCGTTACTGGGGAGCACCTATACCGCTTGTGCATTGTGATAGATGTGGATTGGTACCAGAAAATGTAGAGAACCTGCCTATTACACTCCCTGAAGATGTAGAGATTACAGGTGAAGGAAACCCCCTTGAAAACCACCCTACATGGAAAAAGTGTGCTTGTCCTAAGTGTGGCAAAGAGGCAACGCGTGAGACAGATACTTTAGATACCTTTGTGCAGTCTAGCTGGTATCAGTTTCGTTATGCAACCAACCCTAAGAAGTGGAATGAAACAGGGATAGACAAAGAAGATGCCAATTATTGGCTAGGGGTAGATCAGTATATAGGTGGGATAGAACATGCTATTTTACACCTGCTCTATGCACGTTTTTTTACCAAAGTATTGCGTGACCTTGGGTACCATGACATAGATGAGCCATTTAACAACCTGCTTACACAAGGTATGGTGCTTATGGATGGTGCCAAGATGTCTAAGTCTAAAGGCAACACGGTTGACCCAGACGCTTTGGTAGAGAAGTATGGTGCAGATACTGCACGGCTTTTTACCCTTTTTGCCGCACCTCCTGCCAAAGAGCTGGAGTGGAATGACTCAGCAGTAGAGGGTGCGTTTAGATTTATTAAAAAACTCTATGACAGAAAAGAGAAGGTCACAGGTAGTACTTTGCCAGATATAGAGCAGAGCACACTTAGCAAAGCGTCTAAGCTTGCACGTGTAAAAGTCTATGAAGCGTTACAAAAATCAACAGATGTCTATGAAAAAACATTTGCCTTTAACACGCTTATTGCCGCGTGTATGGAAGCACTTAATGCCCTTGATAAACAAGATAATGCTGCGGTGTGGAGAGAGGGGATGTATATCATGTTGAATCTTTTGGAACCTATTATTCCGCATGTGACAACAGAACTCTCTGAGGTGTTGTTTAAAAGAGAAAATCTGGGTGTCAAGTTGGAGGTTAAAGCGGAGGTTTTTGTACAAGATAGCATCGCCTATATGGTGATGATAGGGGGTAAAAAGCGTACAGAGATAGAGGTGAGTCCATCTGCATCACAAGATGAGATACTTGCTTTGGCAAAAGAAGCAGGGGCTAAGTGGCTAGAGGGTATGATTATAGTCAAAGAGATAGTTGTGCCAAATAAGCTGGTCAATCTAGCAGTAAAACCAGCATAACCAAGGAGAGCATGTATGCAGTATAGAAAAATAGTAATGAGTTTATGGTTAGCTATGATGTCTATGGTATTGGTGGGGTGTGGGTATCAGCCCTCTTCTCGTTCCATTCAAAATATCTTTGCAGATACCGTATATGTAAAAGTGAATGTCGATAGTATAGAGCCTGAAAATGCACCTTTTATCAAAGATGAGATGAACCGTCTTGTCTATACCCGTTTTAAAGGGCGTATTGTACCAGAGGCACAAGCCGAAAGCAAGATTGAAGTTAGCTACAGGGGTAGTAGCTATAGACCTTTGGCATATGAGAATGGATATGTCACACGTTACCGTGCAGATGTACGTGTACACTTTACAATGCAGACAAAAGAGGGTAGCTTAAGTAAATCTATACATAGCAGGGTAGAGTCAGATATCCAGGCCTCCTCGATTACCTCTTCTACACTTAGAATAGAGGCACTTCGCAAAGGTTTGGAAAAAGCTTTAGATGAGTTTCTTGCGTATGTGAGTGCAAAAGGGATAGAGGTAGAGAAAAAGAGAGAAAATAAGGCCACAAAAGTACCATAGGAATGCAGTTAAATACTTTTTTAGATGCAAAACCTCTCTACTATAAAGAGATAGACCATAAGCGTGTCCATGACGCTTATGCACGACTTAAACCGCATATTAAACATCCAAAAACAGTACATATTGTTGGCACCAATGGAAAAGGTTCAACAGGTCGGATATTGGCACACCTAGCAGTGAACAGTGAGCAGGTAGCAAGTAGCAATGAAACGTTTAGTGTGGGTCATTACTCCTCTCCGCATATTTTGAAGTTCAATGAGCGTATTTGGCTTGATGGCAAAGATGTTTCAGAGAATGTTTTGGAAGAGGCTCATCAAAGATTGTTTGGTCTTTTGGGCAAAGAGATCTCCGAGGCATTGAGCTATTTTGAATACACCACTCTTTTAGCCCTTGTTGTTTTTGAAAAGTGTGATTTGGTGGTACTTGAAGCGGGGCTTGGGGGTGAGTTTGATGCCACCAACGTCTGCGATAAAGAGCTTACTATTGTTACCCCTATAGGCATAGACCATCAGGCATTTTTGGGTGAGAGTATAGAAGAGATAGCCTCTACAAAGATACGCAGTATCCAAAAGCAGGTTTTGTTGGCACCACAGCCTTATGTTGAGGTGGTTGAGGTAGCCAAAGAGATTGCCAGAGAAAAAGATGCAAAAATATATCGATGCAGGGTGGGCACGTCTGCCCACCAAAAGTTAGAAACAATTGCTAAAGCCAAAGGTTGGGGTGACTACCTCATAGACAATGCAACAGTAGCCATGCAAGCCTTAGAGATTTTAGGTATTAAGTATGATATAGATGACTTAAAAACCTTAGAACTCTTTGGACGCTTTTATGCCTTGACAGAGAATATACGTATTGACGTAGG
>JALVXW010000324.1 GCA_027038155.1 Sulfurovum sp. | reverse complement strand
GTACTTGCAGCCAAAGCACCTGCAAGGTGTGCTGCCATGCCTGCTGCGGCTATGAAAACTTGTGCCCCTTTTGCTTCAGCTTCTTTCATATATGTTTTGGTTCTCTCTGGACTTCTATGGGCCGAAGAGATAATAAGCTCATAGGGTACACCAAACTTTTTAAGCGTCTCTGCACATTCAGACATAATACTATAGTCACTTTTGCTTCCCATGATGATTGATACGAATTTCATTTTTGTTCCTTTTGCTTTCAAACTTTTTTATACTTCGCCGAGAGGTCAGGTGATTCATAATTCATTGCTTTGCAACAAATTACAAATCACCAGACCCCTCTACTGTTCCTTTTGTTTTATTTGAATTCTTGGAAGTGAAGAGTTTACTCTCACCTCTATTTTGGTGGGAGTAAACGCTCCACTTCCTTAGCTTTTCTCTTGTTCTAGCTTCATGGGTGTAGAGTCTTTGGTAAGACCTTTTTTCTCCAAAGCTTCCGCTATTTTACGACGCAGTATCGTATAAGCTGGTAACTTGGTAGGCAACAAAATCTCATTGACATTGCCACTATGTACACACTCTAGCTCTTTACCCTCTTTGGTCGTAAGCTTCTTAAACGTCAGCCAATACTGCCCAGCTACTTCATCTATCTTGCCTATCTCATTATCGACCAGTTCAACCATAGCTCCTACAGGAAGTACAATCTCTACGGCATCATTTAGACAGGTTTTGTCTTTACACTTCCATGTAACCCCATCTTCGCTTACCAACCCTGCTACCTGATGGGTACCATACTGAATAGAGAAATCATTGGACTGTGCATCATTTCTCTCAAAAGGGCGTGAGAGCAAGTAGGCGTCGGTAAATCCACGATTTTGGGTGGTAGCAAGCTCTTTTTGGTAACGCTTTTCATCAAACTCATTGGCATAGTAGTCATCTATGGCATGACGGTAGGCTTTGGTGACCACCCCTGCATAGTATGGAGACTTTGTACGCCCCTCTATTTTAAGCGAGTCAATCACACCTGAGTTCAGTATCTCATCTACATGTGATGCCATGTTCATATCTTTGGCATTCATAATGTAAGTCCCTATACCCTCCTCTTCATCAAGCCTAAACGTTGTACCACTCTCAGGATTATGTGCATAAATCTCATAGGGGAAACGACAGTCATTTGCACAGCTTCCACGGTTGGGGACACGCCCTGTTTGCAAAGAGGAGATAAGACAACGCCCAGAGTAGGCAAAACACATTGAACCATGCACAAAAATCTCAAGCTCCAAATCTGGTATATGATTTTTAATCGCTTCACAATCTTTGAGGCTAATTTCACGTGCTACAATAATCCGTTTAACACCTAAATCATAATAGACCTCAGCATCCATCGCATTCATCACATTGGCTTGCGTAGAGAGGTGAATGGGTATATCTGGTGCTATACGATGTGCAATTTTAACCACCCCAGGGCTAGAGACAATCAATGCATCAGGTTTAAGTTCTGCAATTTTGGCAATATGGTTTTCATAGAGTTTCATCTGCGAATTAAAAGGAAAAGAGTTGACCGTAGCATAGACTTTTTTACCTCTTTTGTGGGCATAGTCTATCCCCTCGGCATAGGAGTCCATATCAAACTCTTTGCCTGAACGGATACGAAGAGAGAAAGTGCTTGTCCCACCATATACCGCATCAGCACCATAGTTTAGAGCAATCTTCATCTTCTCCAAATTACCTGCTGGTGCCAAAAGTTCTACTCTGTCTTGCATGGTTATCCTATTTAAATTATTGAAGTTATTCTACCCAAATAGTAGTAAAAAGTAGTTTTTATGCTAAAATCTACCTATGAAAACAACACGAGTAGATTTACATAACCACACAACACGCTGTAACCATGCTGAAGGCACAATAGATGAGTACATCCAAAAAGCTATAGAGTTAGGTATAGATATTTACGGATTTTCCGAACATGCTCCGATGGATTTTGATGAAAAATATCGTCTTCCTTTTTGTGATATGCAGGCATATACAAATGATATCCTCACTGCCAAAGAGAGATACAAAAATGAGATAGAGATTTTACTGGGCTACGAGGTAGATTGGCTTCAAGGTCACATGGATAAGCGTGTATTAGAGGCAAAAGTAGATTACCTTATTGGTTCTGTACATTTCATAGATAAATGGGGTTTTGACAATCCTGAGTTTATCGGTGGCTGGAAAGAGAAAGATATAGATGAGATATGGAAAGCCTATTTTGAGGCTACTGAAGCAATGGCAAAATCTGGAAAGTTTGATATAGTAGGACATTTAGACCTCATTAAAGTCTTTAAATATATGCCAAAAAAAGAGATACGCCTGCTTGCAAAAGATGCACTGCATGCTATCAAAAAATCCAACATGGTCATAGAGATAAACACCGCAGGCTTACGAAAACCCATAGGTGAAATGTACCCTTCTGAAGCACTATTGGAAGAGGCATATATCCTCAATATTCCCATTACCTTCTCTTCTGATGCACATGCAGTAGATCACATAGGTGCAGGATATGATTTGGCTACGACACTTGCACAAAACATAGGATATACCAAAGCTGTTACTTTTAATGGACGAGATAAACAATTGGTTACTTTTTAGGCAAAACTCCTGCACTTATTTATTTTAGAATGGCTATAATTTAGGGATAAAATTTAATTAGGAGAGTTACACATGGGCAAATTCGTAAATAACTTAGCAGAATTTAACAAATACTGTGAAGAAAATGAAGTAGAGTTTATTGATTTTAGATTTACAGATATTAAAGGGGCATGGCATCACATTTCATACAGAAGAAGTGCAGTAGATGATAATATGCTTAAAGATGGTATACCATTTGATGGCTCATCTATTGAAAACTGGCAGCCAATCAATGAATCCGATATGCTCCTTAGACCAGATATTGAGACTGCATTCCTTGACCCATTCACAGCAGACAGTACAGTGATTGTCATCTGTGATGTTTATGACATCTACAAAAATGAGTTTTATGCAAAATGTCCAAGAAGTATCGCCAAAAAAGCACTCAAAGCACTTGACGATGCAGGTGTAGCTGATGCTGCATACTTTGGGCCAGAGAATGAATTCTTTATCTTTGATGATGTTAAAATTGTGGATAACGACAACCACCAGTCATTTAAAGTAGAGACAGACGAAGGTCACTGGGCAGATGCTGAAGATTATGGTGAGTACGGAAACATGGGTCACAGACCGAGAATTAAAGGGGGCTACTTTCCAGTTATGCCTACAGATTCTGCGGTAGATTTAAGGGCTGAAATAATGATGCTTCTTGAAGAAGTAGGTTTAGAGGTTGTGCTTGGTCATCACGAAGTGGCACAAGGTCAACACGAAATCGGTATTGTTTTCTCTGACATCATCACTGCTGCTGATAACGTACAAAAATATAAATATGTTGTAAAAATGGTAGCTCACCTTAACGGCAAAACAGCAACATTTATGCCTAAACCTATCTATAATGATAATGGAAATGGTATGCACGTACACCAATCACTTTGGAAAGATGGAAAAAACCTATTCTACAAAGAAGGTGAATATGCCAACCTAAGTAAAACAGCACTAGATTACCTTTCTGGTATCTTTAAACACAAAGATGCAGTTGCTGCATTTACAAACCCAAGTACAAACTCTTACAAAAGATTACTCCCAGGTTTTGAAGCACCACGTATCTTAACTTACTCTAGTCAGAACAGATCGGCTGCATGTCGTATCCCTTATGGTGCAGGTGAAAAAGCAACAAGAATTGAAACACGTTTCCCTGACTCTACAGCATGTCCTTATCTTGCTTTTGCAGTACTGATGATAGCAGGTCTTGATGGAATTCAAAATGGTGGTTATCCTATGGTTGGTCCAGTAAACGAAGACCTCTTTGAAATCTCAAGAAGAGAACTTGCTGCACGTGGCATCCCTGAATTGGCAAGCACCTTTAGAGACTCATTAGAAGGACTTGAAAAAGACCATGATTTCTTAGCACCTATTATGAGTTCAGAGTATGTTATGGAATATGTACAATATATGTTTGACAGACACGTTTACCCAGTAGAAGGTCGTCCAACAGCATTTGAGTATATCTCTACTTACTCTTGCTAATTTTGTGGTGGGCAGTGCCATAGGCATACATTTTAATAAATGCCCACCCTACTTAAAAATCCTCTTCTCCTCCTCTTTCTTGAAAAATGTAAAGTAAGTCCATAATATTGTACCATAAACAAAAATAGAGAGCACCACTACCCCTATGGTTACTGCTTCAAACATCTCTTTGTATGCAAAGCTATCTGGTATCATATGTACCAAAATGATAGAGAGTGCTCCTTTCATACCAGAGAAGGTCAAGATAAACCACCCCTCTACACCAACAGGTCTAATAGAAGTCAATGCCTTCACATTGCCAAAGTACATAAACTTTGCCATAGAGATGGCACGGATAAGTGTCGTGGCTACAAACATTGTAATAATCTCTGTTTTGTACTCCCATAACAGATGAAAATCCACCATCTCTGCAAGCACAAAGAAAATCATCACCGCTGCAATGTATCCAAACTCTTTTGCCATCTCATAGATATACTCCAAACGCTCATGGGTAGTAGAGTGAATACTCCCCATACGCAAAGTACGCATAAAACTTTTTGTCTTTTTTGCCGTGCTTTCATCCAAGTCTGCATCTATCCAGGCTTTGGTTGCTACAATGGCTACAATAAGAGTCAAGATACCACTCACATGCATCTCTTCAGCCAACACATACGCAACGTATGCCTCCACAACAAAGGCAAAGAGCTCTCCTCTTTTGTTAGAAAAGAGTTTCATGAGCATATAAAATCCAAATCCTAATGCTAAGCCTATAGCCGTACTCACTGCAAAGACACGCAGGGCATCCAGTGCAGCATCTCCTGCATCTATCTGTCCACTAAGCATCCATGGTAAACCTATAAAGAAAAAGGCAATGACCGCTGTCGCATCATTACCCAATGACTCACCCTCTATGAGCACTTTAATCTCATGGCTTATACCTTTAAACCTTGAAAGTACCGACTGTACACTTACAGCATCTGTTGCCATATTGATAGCAAAGAGTGCCACATACGCCCCAAGACTCAAACCCTCATAGACATGAAAGTACGAAAGACTAGCCCCAACACTAATAGAGAGAGCTACTGCCACAACCGCTAAATAGAAGATACTCCACGCATGCTTTTTGATATCTGAGAAATGTAGATGCAGGGCATCTCCCATAAAGATAAGCGGAATACAAAAGAGTATCACTGTCGTAAAGTTTTGTGCCAAATCAATCGGTACGGCTACCTTAAAATAGGTATAGATAAGATAAGAGCCCATCAACAATATAAATACCGATGGAATCTTCAATCTATTTGCCAAGGCATCCGAGAGGATAACTAAACTTAAAATCGTTACAAGTGTAATCTCTGGTGCAAAACTATGCATTAAAACAACTCTCCACTATCTTCTGAGACAGGACGCAGTGGTACTTTGTGTCTAGGATGCAACGCACTGCCCTCCTCATATTTTTTGGTCTCATCTATATTTATTGCTGGAGCCATCTCTATTTCACCATCTCCTTCCATGATTTTATTCTCTCTTTCTGTTTGCACACCATGCTCTTCCTCTTTTACCTGTCTGTTTGGTAAAGGGGAATTTTTTGTATATAATTCCATTTTTCCTTGATATTCACCTCTAAAGACCCCTTGTGGTATATCAAATGTACGTTTGGTATCAGGGTACAACGCAAGGAGTTTTTTGTAAAAATAGGCAAAAGCAGGTGCTGCAATAGCACCTCCTGTGGCACCTCTGCCTATAGGTTTATTGTTATCACGTCCAAACCATACAATTGTTTCAATTGTAGGCGAATAGCCACAAAACCATGCATCGATATTGTTATTGGTTGTACCTGTCTTTCCTGCAAGCTCTATGCCTTTGACGCGTGCATTTCTTCCTGTACCACGCTTGACCACATCTTTTAAAATATCTGTCATGAGGTAGGCTTGCTCTGGTGTGGTAAACTCCTCTATCTCTTTTTGGGGGGTTTCATAAATCACAGCACCCTCTTTGGAGATAATTTTGCTCACAAGTCTAGGTTCTATCATATGTCCTTTGTTGGCAAATACCGAAAATATCTGTGCCATTTTAAGAGGACTAAGCCCCAAATTACCCAATGCAATAGACATATCTCTTGGAATGTGCGGCACATCCAAAAAGGCGAGTCTTTTACGTATCGTACTTACTCCAATATCTGAAAC
>JALVXW010000323.1 GCA_027038155.1 Sulfurovum sp. | reverse complement strand
GGATTTCGGATGTAGATGAAATACGCTATGGACTTGACCCATTAAATCCTGTTGATGCTAACTATGATGCTGATGGAGATGGGATAAGTAACATAGATGAGATAAATGCAGGTACCGACCCAAGGGGAGAGCCTCAGGATAAAATAAGTATTAACTCAGTTTCTCCACTGAATACTACAGTGGGTGAAGTACAAAATTATACTATTCATGGTCAAAACTTACCTAAGACGATAGAAGGAATTATAGAAGGTTCAGCAGCATATTGTAGTTATGTATCTGGTGCTGGAAATAGTATAACTATTTCATGTCGTGCTGATGTTGTTGGACATAAGAGGCTATATCTGAAAGAGACATCAAATGGTCAAATAATAGCAGGCTCTTCATCGATATATATAGATGTTGCTGAGCAAGAAGTAGAAACCTTAGTACTCGGTGAAACTGTTCATGGAGTTGTAGAATATGAACAATTTAAGTATTATAAATACAGTGCAAAAAAAGGTCAGATACTTAGTATTATTATGAGTAATATAGATAATGATTTAGATTTGTATGTGAATGCTAATAATAAACCAACATTAGAAAATTTTGTATGTCGACCATACAACAGTAGAACAAGTGATGAAAAGTGTACTCTTAAGGTAACCAGAGCTTTAGAACTCTATATAGGTGTCTATGCAGCTTCTGATTCTGGACTATATATGCAAGGTAATTTTGACTTAATTGTAACCCTGGCAAAAGACACAGATAACGACGGCATACCAAACAGTGAAGATACAGATGACGACAACGATGGTGTGTTGGATGAAGCAGATGCTTTCCCTTTAAACCCAAGTGAATGGCTAGACACCGACCATGATGGGACAGGAAACAACGCAGATACAGACGACGACAATGACGGCGTAAGCGATGCAGACGAAATAAAAGCAGGAACCGACCCTTTAGATGCGACAAGCTACCCTTCTAACACTTCAAAGGTTTCAAACTTTGTACAAAGATTTTATGTAGAAGTACTTGGTAGAAGTGCAGATGATGCTGGATTGACTGACTGGACAGAGCAGTTGCAAAGTGGTGAAAAATCAGGTGCAGATATAGCCAAAGGGTTTATCTTCTCGCAAGAGTTTGCTAACCAACATACAGACGATGTAACATTCTTAGAGATACTCTATAAAGCATTCTTCAATAGAGAAGCGGATGAGGGAGGATTGAACGGATGGCTATATAGCCTTGAATCAGGTGCAAGTAGAGCAGAGGTACTTGATGGCTTCCTCAACTCACAAGAGTTTAAAAACCTATCGGACGATTATGGCATCGTAGCTAATGCTAGCCCTGTAGAACTCTTTGTGGGTAGGTTTTACCAACAATGCCTTACCCGAACACCAGATGCAGTAGGATTGGCAGACTGGACAAGCAAACTCAACTCAGGAGAACTATCGGGTGCTGATGTAGCCTTTGGGTTTGTCTTCTCCGAAGAGTTTATCGCAAGAGACCTTGACAACACAGACTTCCTCAATGTCCTCTACAGAGCCTTCTTTGCAAGAGAACCTGATATTGCTGGGTTTAATGATTGGAAAGCACAACTCGATGCAGGCACAAGTAGAGAAGAGGTACTTCAAGGCTTCTTGGGTGCACAGGAGTTTGCTAACCTTGCTAGTGGGTATGGGATTAGGGTGAGATAGGGAATCTTCGAACTGCGACCAAAACAGTGCCATATTTTGACATGGCACTGCAATTCTCTCTAAAACCAAATCTCAAAATAGAAATTCAAAGAATGCTATTTCGAGATTTGGGTAAAACTGCAATAAATATAGACTAAAATATGTTACAATCTCCATATATAAACTACGGAGAAAACAATGACAATAACAAAACGCGTAACATTTATAGCCAAAGATGATGAAGTAAGCATAGCCAAAATGAAAGAGCTTTTATCGGCAATGGTAGAGCCCAGTAAAGCGGAAAAAGGTGTGATTTTTTATGAGATATTTCAGTATGCGGACAACCCTAGAAAGTTTATGGCGTATGAGTCTTGGGAGAATGAGGCGGCACTTGACGGGCATAAAGCATCTGCACACTATGCGGTCTATAAGTCAAGCTATGAGCCCTACTGTGAGCATAAATATACAGACAATTTAGAAGTGTTGGGTTAAGCTTTGAAAAATCTATGGGAGGATGCTAAAGCTTCAGAATGCAAGAGCGACCTTGATATGCGTGTGTATAGCTCTAATCTACTGGGGCAGAGTAGTGAGCTTGTGCTTCATGGAGGAGGTAATACTTCGGTCAAAAGTAGGGTAGAGGGAGAAGAGATACTCTATGTCAAAGGGTCTGGTTGGGATTTGGTAGGCATCAAGGCTGAAGGGTTTGCTCCTGTAAAGATGGCAACACTTTTAGAGATGGCAAAGATGAAAAACCTCTCAGACACCGAGATGGTAAGCGGACAAAAAGCAGCGATGATAGACGCTACTGCTCCTAATCCATCGGTAGAAGCCATACTCCATGCACTCATACCCTTTAAGGTGGTTGACCATACCCATGCAGATGCCGTGGTGACTATAAGTAACTCTAAGTATGGCAAAGAGATGATAGAAAAGCTTTATCCAAATTTTCTCATCGTCCCTTATGTAATGCCTGGGTTTATCTTGGCTCAGAAGATTTATGAGATGACAAAAGATAGTTTTGACTGGGATGCGTGTGAGGGGATTATTTTGCATAATCACGGTATCTTTACCTTTGATGATGATGTAAAAAGGTCGTATGACAAGATGATAGAGGCAGTGAGTAGGGCAGAGGATTTTTTAGAAGAGCATGCCAAAGTAGTATTGGATGAGATGGAGCCTGTAGATTTTGAGTTAGATGATTTGAAGATAGATAAATATATGCATGTCAATCAAACACCTTTGGCTCTACACTACGCAAGTCAAGAGAATTTACGAGAGAACGTAACACGAGGGGTGTTGACCCCTGAGCATATCATCAGAACCAAACGTGTACCGTTGGTGGTAGAAGATGGGGATGTTGAGGATACATTAAGAGACTACCGTGTTGGGTATGAAGCTTATTTTAATGCCTACAAAACAGATGAAATCATGCTTGATCCAAATCCTAAATATGCAGTCATCAAAAACTTTGGTGTTGTTACCTTTGGCAAGAGCCAAAAAGAGGCAGAGATGATTAATGATATTGTAGAGCATACCATGATGGCAGTACTACGTGCAGATAAACTCGGCGGATACAAAAGTATCTCTATAACCGATAGTTTTGCCATGGAGTACTGGGAACTAGAACAGGCGAAATTAAAGTAGGGTGGGCATTCTTGCCCACCACATAGGGAAATTTAAATATGAACAAAATATATGCCGTAAGGCTCAAAAAATAGGAACTATATATGCAGCACCTCATGGCAATAGACGCAGGGACAGGCTCGGTAAGAGCAGTGATATTTGACACACAAGGCAACCAAATCTCTGTGGCACAACAAGAGTGGATACACCTGAAGGTAGAGGGTGTAGCAAACTCTATGACTTTTGATGTAGAGAAGAATTGGGAGTTGGTAGTCTGGTGCATCAAAACAGCCCTTGAAAAAGCACAATTAAAAGGCTCTGATATTTTAGCGGTATCGGCCACCTCTATGCGTGAGGGGATTGTGGTCTATGACAAAGAGCAAAGAGCCATCTGGGGCGTTGCCAATGTTGATGCACGTGCAGACAAAGAGGTACGTTATTTAAAAGAGCACTACAGAGGCATAGAAGAGGCATTTTATGCAGAATCTGGGCAGACTTTTGCTTTGGGGGCTTTACCTCGTCTGTTGTGGCTTAAAAACAATGAATCTGTACTTTATGAAAAAGTAGCCTTCATTAGTATGATAGGTGATTGGATATTGGCAAAACTCTCAGGTATCATAGCCTCCGACCCTAGCAATGGAGGCACGACAGGTATTTTCTCTTTGCAAAAGCGTCAGTGGTCTGAGAACATGGCAGAAAAAGTAGGCATCAAAACAGACATTTTTCCTCTTGTTTTAGAGACTGGTACAGTAATGGGAAATGTTACCGCACAAGCCAGTCAGGAGACAGGACTCTCTACGGCAACCAAAGTTGTCATGGGTGGGGGAGATGTGCAGTTGGGTGCAGCAGGGCTGGGTGTGGTAGAAGAGGGGCAGGTAGCCATACTCGGCGGCTCTTTTTGGCAACAGGTGGTCAACATCAAGAGCAGTGTTAAGCCGCCCAAAGATATGAGTATAAGGGTCAATCCCCATGTGATAGAGGGGCTTTCGCAAGCAGAGGGGATTACCTTTTTTTCTGGGCTTATTATGCGATGGTTTAGAGATGCTTTTTGTGATGCAGAAAAGCTTGAAGCCCATGAGCGAGGAGTAGATGCCTATGAGGTACTTGAAGAGAAAGCAAAAAAAGTACCCGTAGGGTCACACGGCATACTTCCTATATTTTCAGACAGTATGAACTATGGCAAATGGTACCATGCTTCCCCTGCTTTTATTAACCTCTCTATTGACCCAAAAGTGTGCAACAAAGCCTCTATGTTTAGAAGCTTGGAAGAGAATGCCTGTATCGTCTCGGCGATTAATCTGGAGAAGATAGAGGCATTTACAGACCTGAAAATAGATGAAATTGTCTTTGCTGGAGGGGCAAGTAAGGGTGAGTTGTGGTGCCAAATACTCGCAGATGTGACAGGGTGTACCATCAAGATTCCCAAAGTAACAGAAGCCACTGCTTTGGGGGCTGCCATGGCGGCTGGTGTGGGTGCTGGGGTATATGAGAGTATGGTAGATGCATCTAAACAGTTGGTGTTGTGGAGCAAAGAGTATCACCCAGATAACGAAAATAACAAAAAATATAAAGAGATAGCACTACAGTGGGAGAGGGTATATCAGAACCAATTGGCACTTGTAGATAACCATATGACACAAAGTATGTGGCAGGCTCCTGGAGTTTGAGCTAATCTTTTTTAGATATAATGGTTGTCTTAATACATAGATAAAGAAGATATATGCAAGACAAAATAGCGATTATAGGTTTAGGGTATGTAGGATTGCCACTGGCACATGCATTTGCCAAAAAGTATGAAGTGGTTGGTTTTGACATTAACCAAAATAGAATTGATGAACTTAATGCTGGATATGACAGAACACTGGAGCTAAGTGATGCACAACTGGTTGAGGTCAAGGATGCGATAAGGTTCTCTAGTACGTTAGAAGATATTGCGGTATGCAACATCTATATTGTAACAGTACCTACTCCGATAGATGAGAGCAATCGTCCAGATTTGACACCGCTTATCAGGTCGTCACAAATGATAGGAGAGGTGTTAAAAAAAGATGATATTGTAATCTATGAATCAACTGTCTACCCAGGGGTGACAGAAGAGGTATGTGTGCCTGAGCTTGAAAAGGTATCAGGGCTTACCTTTAATACAGACTTTTTTGCAGGCTACTCCCCTGAGCGTATCAATCCTGGAGACAAAGAGCATACCGTCACGAAGATACGCAAAGTGACCGCAGGGTCTACTCCAAAGATAGCAAAGAGGGTAGATGCTCTCTATGCAAGCATTATAGAGGCTGGTACACACTTGGCATCTTCTATTAAAGTGGCAGAAGCATCTAAGGTGATAGAGAATACCCAACGAGATGTCAATATTGCCCTTATTAATGAGCTAGCCCTTATCTTTGATACGATGGGGATAGATACCAATGAGGTGATAGAAGCAGCCGCAACAAAATGGAATTTTATTAAGCTTACACCTGGATTGGTTGGAGGGCATTGTATTGGTGTTGACCCCTATTACCTAACCTACAAGGCGGAGGAGTTGGGGTATAAGCCCAACCTTATCTTGGGTGCAAGACAGATTAACAATGGCATGGGTAAGTATATTGCAGAGCAGACCATCAAAGAGATGATTAAAGAGGACAAGAGAATTAAAAGTGCTCATATTCTTGTGCTTGGGGTTACCTTTAAAGAGGATTGTCCTGATATGAGAAATACCAAAGTAGTTGATATTATAGAAGAGCTAAAAAGCTACGGATGTAGTGTGGATGTCTATGATCCTTGGGTAGATCCAAATGAGCCAAAACAGCACTACAGACATGGCATCATAAATAACCCTTTTGAAGCTGAGAAAAAGTATGATGCTATTGTGCTGGCAGTAGCTCATCGTGCATTTAAAAAACTTTCACGTAGTGCTTATGAGAAGATAAGTAGAGATGTCCCTGTGCTTATAGATGTCAAAGGCATCGTAGAAAATCCAACATGGAGACTGTAAAGATGGCTAAAAATTTTGCACTAATAGGAGCATCAGGTTACATCGCTCCACGACATATGAAAGCAATAAAAGAGACAGGAAATGAACTAGTAGCAGCTCTTGATCCTTATGATGGTATT